>NZ_DAMBTF010000019.1:0-54275 GCF_032054185.1 Proteiniclasticum sp. | reverse complement strand
AACACGGTTAGAGCTATTCTCTTTTTTCTTTAACCAACAATAATTTTACACTAAGTGAGCGGGCTATGCATGTGAGTGGAAAAGAAAAATGATAAACACCCCCTCAGTTTATGTTCAGTTTCTTAAGTCGCAGTAGAATAGCAGTCGTTAGATAAATAGAAGGAGTAGATGAATATATGCTACAGATAAAGAAAATCAGCAAGAAGTATCAGACGGGGGATCTTATTCAGACGGCCCTTGACGGCGTCAGCCTGAATCTCCGTGACAATGAGTTTGTGGCCGTCCTTGGGCCAAGCGGATCAGGAAAGACAACCCTGCTCAATATCATCGGCGGACTGGATCGCTATGACAGTGGAGATCTTGTAATCAACACCATTTCCACCAGAAACTACAAAGATCGTGACTGGGATTCCTACCGAAACCATACCATCGGTTTCGTATTCCAGAGCTATAACCTCATTCCTCATCAGTCCATTCTCTCCAATGTGGAGCTGGCGCTGACCATTTCAGGCATCTCCAGAAAAGACCGTAAAGAACGGGCAAGAAAAGTTCTGGAGGAAGTGGGTCTTGGTGATCAGCTCCACAAGAAGCCGAACCAGATGTCCGGAGGACAGATGCAGAGAGTGGCCATTGCCAGAGCTTTGGTGAATAATCCCGACATTCTTCTGGCGGATGAGCCTACAGGCGCTCTCGACACCGAAACCAGTGTACAGGTCATGGAGCTTCTTAAGGAAGTGGCAAAAAACAGACTGGTGGTCATGGTGACCCATAATCCCGAACTTGCGGACAAATACGCCACACGTACGGTACGTCTTCGGGATGGAAGAGTCGTGGACGACACAGATCCTTATGAGCTGAGTGCAGAGGAGCTGAAAGAACCGGAGCATAAGAACATGGGTAAAGCTTCCATGTCCTTCCTCACTTCTCTTTCACTATCCTTCAACAACCTGAAGACCAAAAAGGGAAGAACCATATTAACGGCCTTTGCGGGTTCCATCGGGATCATCGGTATCGCGCTTATTCTTTCTCTGTCCACTGGAGTCAATGAGTATATTGAAGATATCCAGAAGAGCACCATGGCGTCTTATCCGATCAATATCGAAGAAAGAACTTTTGATCTGAGTACTGTCATTGCGGAAACACCAAGACCTGGGGTTGTAGAAGAGGAAGTGGACCATGCGCTGGATGGGGTCTATGTCAACGGATCGGACCTCGAGCAGGCATCCAAAATCCAGACAAACTACAATGAGAACAACCTCACTGCCTTCAAAAAGTATCTGGATGACCCGACCAGCGAGATTCATGAATTTGTCGGCGAAAACGGCATCATCTACAGCTACAACACCAATTTCAGTATCTTTACGAAAGACAGTGAAGAGGCTCTGATCAATACCGACGGCAGTACCCTCAAAGAGGAAGATGACACGCAAAGACCTGGCGGAGGAATGTTCGGTGGAACCATGGGTGGAAGCACCTCAAACTTCACAGAGCTTCTTCCTGGAGTCAAAGGAGAGGGTGTAAGCTCAGCAATCCTTGAAAGCTATGACGTGGTAGCGGGTCAGTGGCCATCTGAGTATAACGAGATGGTGCTGGCACTGAACAAGAACAGCGAGATTTCCGCCACCAAGCTCTATGAGATTGGTGTGCTTCCAGCCTCCGAGTATAAGGAGATCATGGAGAAAATCGACAATGGCGAAGAAGTCACCATTGAAAACAGAAAGATCGACTACGAGGAAATCATGAAACAGTCCTTCTATCTGATCCCTGCAGCAGACACTTTCGTGAAAGGGGATAACGGGCTTTATGAGGAGCTTACAGAGACAGAAGATCTGGAAGCGCTTCTGGAGGGGGCCGTTGAAATGAAGGTCAGCGGAGTCATCCGTTTAAAGCCTGATTCGGATTATGCCTTTGTGACAGGAGTATTCGGATATACCAAAGCTCTTACAGACTACCTCATTGAATATACAAACAGCTCAGATCTCGTGAAAGAGCAGGAAGCTTCAAAAGAGGTCAATATCCTTAGCGGTGTAAGCTTTGCTCCTTCAGATGAAAAGGCAAAGATTGAGGATGCTAAGGTCTACCTTTCCAATCTGGGCGTCACAGAGAAGGCCAACCTCTTTAGAACCATCATGGCCACCGGTCAGACCGGAGCACCAGAAGCAGGTGGAGCACCAAACGCGCCGGGAGCACCAGGACAGTCCGGAGAGATGGGAGAAGTGCAGCTTGCTGCCATGTTTGATGATTATCTTCTAGACCCAGAGGACGAGACCCTTCTTAACATCTATGACATCTACATTTCTCCTGGAAGCTACGAGGAAAATCTGGAGAAGTTTGGTGTGGTCAGCCTGGATGCGCCTTCCTCCATCAACATCTATGCGGACAGCTTCGAAGGCAAGGATAAGATCTCCGAGGCCATCGAGAACTACAGCGAAACTGTGCCGGAAGAAAACAAGATTGTGTACACAGACTACGTGGCCATTCTGATGTCTTCTGTCACAACAATCATCAATGTCATCACCTATGTGCTGATCGCGTTTGTTGCCGTATCCCTTGTGGTGTCCTCCATCATGATCGGAATCATCACTTTTATCTCTGTTCTGGAACGTACCAAGGAAATCGGAATTCTCCGTGCTATGGGTGCGTCCAAGAAGAACATCTCTCAGGTGTTCAATGCGGAAACCTTCATCATTGGAATCATCACGGGTATCATCGGGGTAGGCGTAAGTCTATTGCTCCTTATTCCAGGAAATGCCATCATCCACGCGATGACGGGGCTCGATACCGTGAATGCCAAGCTGCCACTTACAAGTGGGCTCATTCTCATTGTACTGAGCGTTCTGCTCACCGTAATCGGCGGACTTCTGCCTGCGAAAAAGGCAGCCAAGCAGGATCCGGTTATTGCATTAAGAACGGAATAGTTCAATTTAGCAGCAGATAATAAGGCAGCTAAGAGAAAATATCAGGAAGAGACGGGATTTGATTAGGAATCCCGTCTTTTTGATGCGGTGAAATGATATGCAGTAGCTGAGATCATATTACTATTGATTTTGAAATATCTTTAGTCAATTGCTTTGATCTGAGACCATAAGGATTATCAGTCTTTATAAAAAACGAGAGGTGTAATTACTTAAAATCTTTGTAGTAATGGTGAAGACATACACTTATAATAAAACTATAAAGTAATGATATATTGCAGATAAAATCCTATTGAGCGAAAATCATTAAATCCAAGGAAATATAAGGAGGAGGATTGTTCTGAAAAAACACACGAAAAAAGTGATCGCACCCATTGTCATTACCGTTTTAGTTATCTTGTATTTCATCTTCTATATGTGGATCGGCTGGTCCTCAAGCGATGAGATACCATTTATTATGAAAGTCTTGCTGCTGATTGTTCCTGCAGGATTTATTGGATTGATTAGTTACATGCTGTTTGAGAGAATTAAAGAGATAAAGGGGGGTGAAGAAGATGATCTTGGTAAATACTGATTATATAACAGGTAAAGAGCTTGAAATGCTTGGTCTTGTGAAGGGAAGTACCATTCAGACAAGAAACATAGGACGGGATATTTCTCAGGTATTCAAGCACATGATCGGTGGTGAACTGAAGGAATACAATGAAATGATGAATGATGCAAGAGCCCTGGCGACCAAAAGAATGGTAGAAGAAGCGGATATGCTGGGTGCAGATGCAGTAGTGAACATCAGGTATGCTTCCGCTGCAGTCATGCAGGGGGCAGCTGAAGTCATTGCATATGGCACAGCGGTTAAGTTCAGATAAGTACCTGTATCCAGTCACTTTCATCAGGTGCTCACTCATGGAGAAGTGGAATTCAATATACTGCCAAGGAAGAGATGGTCATGTTCAGCTGAACATGACCATCTCTTCGATTAATATCTGTATTTCTCTTTTCAGTTTGAAGCGGGCCAGTCTCTGACTTCTGATCAGCATAATCTAAGATCATGAAATCATTCAAAAGGTTTAAGCACGACCTTGATGACACCGTCTTCCTGTTTCTCGAACAGCTTGTAGTACTCTTCCGCTTTACCGATGGGTACATGGTGCGTTGCAAAGTTCATGACACCTAAAGGATCATCATCGGTCAGATGCGGGATGATCTGATCCACCCAATGCTTGACGTTAGCCTGACCCATTTTCAGTGTAATCTGCTTATCGAAGAGAATACCCAGAGGAGTTGGATCAACCATACCGTTGTACACCCCGATGAGGGAGATGGTTCCGCCTCTTCGAACTGTTTCAACGCTCTGATGGAAAGCTGCCATACGGTCTATTCCGACTGTTTTAAGAAGTGGTTCAGCGATGACATCAGGCATCTTCCCTGCAGCTTTCTGAATAAAGGTCTGAGATGCTATGCCGTGAGCTTCCATACCGACAGCCTCGATGACACAGTCGGCACCACGACCTTTAGTCAGAGCCTGAACCGCATCTTTCAGATCGTTGCCCAGTTTTTTATAGTCAAGAACATGGACTCCACTTTCTTTGGCAAAAGCCAGTCTTTCCGGAACAGCGTCTACACCGATGACAAGGGATGCACCCTTTAGAAGTGCTACCCGGCAGGACATAAGCCCTACTGGTCCAAGTCCCATGACCACCACGCTGCTGCCTTCTTTGACACCGGCATATTCAACAGCCTGCCAGGCTGTAGGCAGGACATCCGACAGGAAAAGATACTGATCATCAGGTCCTTCTTTTGGGACCTTGATGGGACCGAACTGACCTTGTGGAACTCTTAAGTACTCCGCCTGACCGCCGGCAACATGACCATACATCTTGGTATAGCCGAACAGCGCTGCGCCTCGGTCATATTCCGTTACCTGGGTAGTCTCACATTGAGAGTTAAGTCCAAGGTTACACATGAAGCAATGGCCACAGGATATATTGAAGGGGATAACGACTCGGTCACCAACTTGAAGATTCGTCACTTTGCTTCCGACTTCAACCACTTCACCCATAGGTTCATGACCCATGATGTCTCCTGCCTCCATAATGGGAGACAGTACACGGTAAAGATGAAGATCCGAGCCGCAGATTGCGGAAGAGGTGACTTTAATGATGATATCCGTATCCTTCTGTATAGAAGGGTCGGGAACTGTCTCTACTCTAACATCCTTCTCACCATGCCAAACGACTGCTTTCATTCTTTTTCCTCCTTATGATAAAGCCATCTTTTTAATTCAGATAGCCTGAACAGTGAATCAGCTTACATTCGATGTATTATCTCTGACCGTCTGTAGTTGCATACAATAGGTTTCACCTCTGATTGTCTAGATATTACTATGAAGATAAAGAGAAAATTTTACGATAAGGAGTAATTTCTGTTAATTCTTCAATGTCTATTCCGAAACAGGAAGTCTTCGAGAATGTGAAATGAAGTAAGCAGCCCAGAAACCGTTGATGGTCTCTGGGCTGCTTACTTAGTTTATACTGCTGAAAACTGTTGCTTCCTTAAAGGGCGACTGGCTTCAGAATAAATGAAAGTCAATATCTGCTGAAGAGCTCCCTGATGATGGGATAGGACTCTTTCAGTCTTTCCTTCACGACGGGCTCGGTCCATTCATTCCAGGTGTAGGTATGGAGTTCATCTTTTCTGATGATTCCATTCTGGGTGTTCACCGAAGTGCTTTCTTTTCCGCTTTTAACGGAAATCCCCACAAAGGAGATTTCATTGATGTTCAGTCTTGATTCAATCCCGTCTTTATAGACATCACCCATGATTTCCATGGTGCTGGGATCTGTAAAACCGATAAGCTGCCATGGAATTCTCACCTCGACAACGCCTTCTTCGTAGCTGATCTTGTAGTCGGCGAGTGAGTCATAGGCGGCTGAATTGAGATCAGTGGTTCCTTCCCGAAGTTTTCCGGTTTCATAATCGGAGAATGGTATGACTTCTCCGGTAAAAGGGACAGTCAGCTCTTTATTAAGGGGGAGTCTCAGTTCATCATAGATTCCCTGGTCTTTCTTTCCGTCGGCATTCTTTTTGTCGATCATACCGAGCTTATGGGCATAGAGATACTGGTGGACGTCATAATAGCTGTCCACGAGAATCCTGGATTCATCCTCATTCCCGATCCGGATGAGATACTCCATGCCTTCCTCTGTCGTGAGATTCTCTAAGCCATGAGTGGTATTGCCTTGAGCTGGATGGGTGTTAAGAAGAATCAAGGTGGTCTGGTTCTTTTCCATGGGCTCATGATATTCCACTGCAAAGTAGAGGTATCGCTCGTCATGATCAGTCCTTATGGAGGAAATGAAGGCTTTAAAGAGTTCATCAGATTCAAGACGGGCTGTGGCTGCCTATTCATTAGGCGTCATGGGCGTACAGGAAGCAGTTCCTCTTCTTCTGGCGATCAAGACCAGTCACCGGGAACTCTCTCAGTGCATTGCAAGAGCTCTTGTTCAGATCGGTGGCACTGAGCACATCGATTATATCTTCAATAATATGAAAAATGCCAGATATCCTCTAAAGACCAAGATGCTGGAACTGATTTCGGAAATCAGGACGAATGAAGTCTTTCCCAAGATGAAGGAATATCTTCTCGGGGAGGATATCCATATGCAGGCTCTGGCCCTGGAAGTGCTGGGATCAAGGCAGGATGAAAGGGTATATCCCTATATTGAAAAAGCGCTGTCCACGGACGAGAAAGAGCTGAAGATCTCTGCGCTGAAGGCTGCTATATCACTCAAGTGCTTCCATTGCGGAAGACTGGATGATCATCTTCAGAACCTCCTGAGTGACAGAGACTGGGAAACAAGAGCCTTCACAGCCAAGGCCATGGGTTATGCGTATACCCTGGATCATGAGGCTCTGGAAGGCTTGAAAAGGCTCATGGAGGACCCAAGCTGGTTTGTCCGTTTCAATGCTTCGGAAAGCCTCTTCAGCCTTGGAGAACCGGGTATCCGTGCACTATCGGAGACGCTCTACTCGGAGGATCTTTTCGCACGAGAAAAAGCCTGGGATATTCTCAGCAGAGAGATGACGTTTTTCGGACTGAAAGAGAAGATTATGACCTATAGTGAGGGTCAGTCCATCATGATGAATATTAATGGATACAAGGAAACTGGCATGGAGGTGGATGAAGTTGCGTCTTGAAGAAATAATTCGTAATATACTGCTGGGATACAATAATTTTTCCCTCTTTTTTCTGATCTTCATCAATGTGGTAAACAGCATTCTTCTGCTTCTTGCACTTAGAGGAATCAGAATGTACCGCCAGAAAAGAAAGAGCTGGCCCTACAAGAAGATGATCTCCTCTGTATATGTACCACCGGTATCGATTCTCGTTCCAAGCTTTAACGAAGAAAGAACCATCGTGGACAATATCGAATCCTTACTGGCCATAGAGTACAGCCAGTTTGAGGTTGTGGTCATAAACGACGGGTCAAAAGACAATACACTGGATACGCTGATCAAAGCCTTCGGGCTGAAGAAAATGGATAGTCCCTACAAGAAAGACATCTATACGGAAGAGGTCAGAGGGATCTACATCTCTTCCACAAGGAGCAATCTCAAGGTGGTGGATAAGGTCAACGGCGGAAAGGCGGATGCACTGAATGCTGGAATCAATGTTGCAAGATATCCTCTTTTCACCGCAATCGATGCGGACAGCATCCTTGAAAAGAATTCACTGCTGAAAGTGGTGAGACCCTTCATCGACAATCCGGAGAAAGTAGTGGCGACCGGCGGTATCGTCCGGGTCCTCAACGGTTCAAAAGTGGTCAACGGATTCATTGAAGAAGTCGGCCTTTCGAAAAAAGCCCTGCCTACCATGCAGACCATAGAATACCTTCGTGCATTCCTATTCGGCAGGATGGGATGGAGCGAGCTTGGAAGTCTGCTCATCGTATCAGGAGCCTTCGGTGTATTCAAAAAAAGTGTGGTACTTAAGGTCGGCGGATATACACAGGATACCATCGGTGAGGATATGGAGCTGATTCTGAAGATTCATCGCCTGATGAGAAGAGAAAAGAAGGAATACGAGATTGTCTTCATTCCGGATCCCGTATGCTGGACCCAGGCTCCTGAAGATCTTAAATCCCTGAGAGGACAAAGAATCAGATGGCATAGAGGTCTAATGGATTCCCTCTATAACTGCAGAGGAATGCTTCTTAATCCCAAGTATGGCATTATCGGACTTGTAGCTCTTCCATACTACTTCCTGGTAGAGATGCTGGGTCCCGTGGTTGAAATCATCGGTTATCTTTCCGTTATCGGATCCTTTTTCCTTGGTATACTGAATGTCGATTTTGCCATTCTCTACTTCACCTTTTCCGTACTTTATGGAATATTCCTCTCAGTCACTTCCGTGATGCTGGAGGAATACAACTTCATGAAGTATGACAAGGTCACAGATTACATCAGAATGATCATCTTTGCCGTGATTGAAAACTTCGGCTACAGGCAGCTGACCACCTGGTGGAGGCTAAGAGCATTCTTCGGTTACAGAAGGAAGAAGAACCAGTGGGGAAATATCGAGCGTAAAGAATTCAGCTCAAAAGCGGCATAATCAATCCATAGGGTCAGAAATATACAAGCTGAAACAGGCTGAAAATCCTGCTATGCTCCCTTTATGAAAGACAGTGAAAAAGAAAAACACTGTTGATCATGAAGGGAGCATTTATTATGCAGTCAGCACCGGACTGGAAAGGAATAGGAGAAGTTCAGTCTGAAGATTTACAGACGTTCCTTAAAATAGTAAACTGAGTATATATTTGAAAATTGGATTGATTCTGAATAATATATCGTTTATAAATATTGAAGTGTGTGTAGGATATGTTTATTCAGATCTCAGAGTAAGGGGGATAATAATGGATTACGATGTCATCGTTATTGGGGGAGGACTTTCAGGTCTGACAGCAGCAGGTCTTCTGTCAAAGAGGGGACTGTCTGTTGCAGTCATAGACAAAAGCTATAATCCGGGTGGATCCTGCGGGGTGTTCAAAAGAGGAAGCGTCACCTTTGATCAGGGCTCAGCGATGCTTTACGGTTTCGGTGAACATGGATTCAATGCACACCGGTTTGTTTTCAATGCCCTTGAAGAACCTATCGATATGATCCGTCATGATCTGCTTTATACGGTGAATTATAAGGGGAAGAATATAAAGTTCTGGCCGGATGTGGAAAAGTTTGCAGATGAGCTCTCTCAGGTTTTTCCAGGCGAAAGAGAGAATATCCATCGCTTCTATCATGACATGCTGGTCATGTACAGACACGTCATGGTGGATACACCTACATACACAACTGCTGACGAAACAGACCGGAATCATGCGCTGAAAAGCATGAGAAAACATCCGGTTTCCTATTTCCGTTTTCTTACCCTCCTCAATAAGAGTGCGCGGAAACTGCTCAGCCGGTATTTTACCGATCCTGAAATCTTCAACTTCTTTGATAAACTGACCTCCACATACTGCTATGCGACGGTTGAGGAAGCACCGGCAGTTCTTGCCGCGGTCATGTTTGTAGACAACCATGTGGGTGGAAGCTATTACCCGGCGGGTTCCACACTCTTTCTTCCCGGAAAGCTCGAGAAGGTCATCGAAGAAAATGGCGGAGATATGATTCTTGAGCATGAAGTCACCGCCATAGTTTTTGAGAAGGATAAACCTTCAGGTGTGCTTCTTGATGATGGAAGAACGCTGAAAGCAAAAGACATCGTCTACTCCGGAACGGTATGGAATCTATACGATAAGCTGCTGGACCCATCCCATACAACAAAAAAAAGAAGAGACTGGGCGAAAAGTCAGGTGCCAACCTATCCAAGCGTAGTACTCTACACGGTGGTCGATCGTGATATCATCCCTCCTGACACTGCAAATATTGAGCTTATCGTGGGCAATCCTGAAAAGCTGGATGAAAGTGAAGTTACAGCCTATATTCTCAGCATAGACGACAGAACGCTCTGCGCAGAGGATGAACATACAGTGACTGCCATCGGTCCGACCTTTCAGAGCTGGGATCGGTCAGATCATACAACCTATCATGAGAAAAAAGAGCTGGAAAAAGAAAGGCTCATTGCAGTTCTTGAAAAGAGGTTTCCGGGTTTCAGGAACGCGCTTCGCTTTGCGGAGCTTGCAACACCTGAAACCATCAGACGGTATACCCTGAAAAATGGCGGAGCTGTTGCCGGTCCCAAGCAGATGCTCGGGCAGCATATGTTCAAGAGACTTCTTACCAGAACAGAGTGGGACAATTTCTTCTGCTGCGGTGAATCGACCGTCATGGGAACGGGAACACCCACAGTGACCACTTCGGGGCTTACAGCCGCCAATGTGGTTTTAAAGAAGCTCGGCAAGGAACCTTTTGTATTTCAGAAGAATATGAAAAACTACGTGAGAATTGTGGGAAAGCCTTTCACAGAAGACAGGCTATTTGAAGGGTACGACGAAAAAACAAAAAGCATGATGCATGAAGCCATGAGATGCAGATACTGTGAGCATCCCGGCTGCACAAGAGGGAAAGGCGCCGATATCAGAGGCATCATGAGAAGAGCTTCAGTGGGCAACTTCATTGGGGCATGGAAGAGCTGGAGCCTTCAGCCTGCTGAGCCTGAAGAACTTATCAACTATGAATCGCGGTGCATCCTGGCTCATGATCAGGGTGGTCCAGTAAGAATTAAAGATGTCATCACACAGCTTGAAGAGGTGACGAGATGAGTAAGGATTATGATGTGATTGTTGCAGGTGGAGGCCTGGCAGGCCTCACAAGTGCAGCCTATCTTTCCAAATACGGCTACAGGACGCTGCTCTGCGAAAAAGGAAAGAAGACAGGAGGCCTTGTCAATACATTCTGGTATAAGGATTTTGCATTTGATGGGGGAATCAGGGCATTTGAGAATTCCGGCATCATCTTTCCCATGCTGAAGAGCCTCGGCATCAGCCTTGATGTTTCAAGAAATCCCGTATCCATAGGAATAGGAGACAGGTGGACAAAACTTCAGTCGAAAGACAGTCTAGAAGACTACAGTAGCATGCTTGCTGAGATTTTTCCGGATGATGGTGAAGCGGTATCGAAAATTGCAGATGAAATCAGAAAAGTCATGGGGTATATGGATGTCCTCTACGGAATCGAGAATCCGCTATTTCTGGAAGACATGAAAGACAGAGAATATATCATGAAGACCCTGCTGCCATGGCTGATCAGATATCAGATGAAGATCGGAAAAGCCAGCAGAATGAATGAACCGGTGAATGACTATCTCAGGCGTTTCACAAAAAATCAGAAGCTCATCGATATGATCACTCAGCATTTTTTCAAAGAGACGCCTTCGTTCTTCGCCCTCAGCTATTTCGGGCTCTATCTTGATTACAGCTATCCCAAAGGTGGGACAGGAGTTCTCGCCGAAAAGATGACAGAATATATCCTCTCCGCCGGTGGTGAAATCCTCACAGAAACAGAGATCACCCATGTGGATCCTTCGCGGCATGAGGTCAGAACATCTCATGGAAAGACGCTAAACTACAGAAAACTTGTCTGGGCAGCAGATCAGAAATCGCTTTACAATAATTTCGGCGGTCTGATGACACCAGAAATGGAGAAACAGAAAACTCTAGTGGAAGTGAATGAGGGTGGAGATTCCATTCTCACGCTATATATGGGAACCAGTTTAAGTTCTGACTACTTTCAGGGGAAATGTGGCGCCCATGCGTTTTATACCCCAGTGACAAAAGGCCTGTCAACGCTTCCTTCCTATGATGAATCCATGGAACAGGGGTTGGAGGAAATGAACGAGTGGGTAAGGGCATACCTGAAACTGACGACCTACGAGATTTCCTGTCCTTCATTAAGAGATGACTCACTTGCTCCGGAAGGAAAAACAGGACTCATCATCAGTACTCTGATGGACTATAGACTGGTCAGAAGGTTTCTTAAGGAAGGCGGTTATGAGGAATTCAAGAAGCTGTGTATAGAGATCATCTCTGAAACCCTTGCATCCACTCTATTCCCCGAACTGAAAGAGCATACAGAGTTTGCCCTGTGTTCCACACCGCTGACCATCGAGCGTGAAACCTCTAATGCCCAGGGCGCGATCACCGGGTGGGCATTCACAGGTGAGATGCCGGCAGAAAACCGCTTCAGGAAAATCGCAAAATCTGTGACGACCCCGATAGAGGATGTCTATCAGTGCGGACAATGGACATTCAGCCCCTCGGGTCTTCCGGTTTCCATCCTGACAGGTAAACTTGCAGCCGATGAAGTGCGTAAAACGCTGAAAGGAACAAAGCTGTGAACAGGGACATACTGGACCTTTTCATCGCAGTGACTGGACTGCTCTCTACAGCCATACTGTTTAACCATATACCGAAGCTACCTGAAGAAAAGAGGAAAAGGAGCCGCATTCCATCCGTTTCAGTCATTATTCCTGTAAGAAATGAGGAGAGAAATCTTCCGCTGCTGCTTTCTGATTTGAGGAATCAGTCCCTTATTCCGAAAGAAATCATCTGTGTGGATGACGGGTCAGAAGATGGAACCGCTGTCATTGCGGAGTCTTATGGTGTCAAGCTTCTGACTTTAGAAAACAAACCCGATGGATGGCTGGGTAAATCCTGGGCATGCCAGACTGGTGCAGAGGCTGCTGAAGGAGATCTTCTCCTTTTCATTGATGCAGATGTCAGGCTCGGAAAGGATGGGGTAAGAAGACTCGTAAGCGGATTTTCTGAATCGGAAGCTGCAGTTTCTGTGCAGCCCTTCCATAAAACGGAAAAAGTCTACGAACAGTTTTCCCTGTTTTTCAATCTTCTGCAGTTTGCAGCCAACGGCTCTGCCCTGAAAAAACCCATAAATACAGGGCTTAACGGACCGCTCATCCTCATTTCACGGCCGGATTATGATAGGGTCGGAGGTCATAGGGTCATAAAGAGCAGTGTGGTCGATGATGTTTCCCTTGGACTTGAGATGAAGAGGAAGAATCTGCCTTTCAGTAT
The DNA here is from genome assembly GCF_032054185.1 of Proteiniclasticum sp. NCBI lineage: Bacteria > Bacillati > Bacillota > Clostridia > Eubacteriales > Clostridiaceae > Proteiniclasticum > Proteiniclasticum sp. Next base: position 41,335 of record NZ_DAMBTF010000019.1, on the reverse strand, counting down.
TTTTATGGGAGACGAGGATATCTCCTACAGAATGTATGGGGAAGGTCTGAGCAGTCTTCTTGAAGGATGGACAAAGAATTTTGCGCAAGGCGCATCGAAAACGCCGTTATTCCTTTTTATTCTGGTTTTCCTCTGGGTTACTTCACTGACCTCCGTACCACTTCATCTTTCAGCCTTTTTAATGTCCTCGAAATTCGACTGGGCGCTGATTTATTCACTGCTTTATATGACATGGGTGATTCTTCTGAAAGTGATTTCGGCAAAAATCGGCAGATATCATTTATGGACAACTGTATTTTATCCGGCGGTTCTTCTTGTTTTTCTGGGGGTGTTCAGTTTGTCGGTTTTCAAGAAAGTATTTGGACTGAAGGTCACGTGGAAAGGACGAAAGATTGATACGGGTGAAGTGCCATGAGGGTGATCTTTCTGTCAAAGCCGGTAACGATCATTTTATGCTTTATTCTGTGGGGAATCATTCAGGCTGGTACTGTGCTCATCTGCATCTTGATCCCGGACCGCTGTTTTGATCCCGATGCATACTTCTATCGCCTGCATAAATTTGAGAGAGGCGGAGAAATCTATGAGAAAGTGTTCAAAGTACGGAGCTGGAAAGGCTTACTGCCAGACGGAGGTGCGGTCTGGCGAAAGAAAGGCTATCAGAAAAAGAACCTGAAAGACCTCTCCACAGAGAATCTCACAAGATATCTCACAGAATCTGCAAGAGGGGAAATGACCCATTGGCTGGCCATGTCATTTTTCTGGGTCTTCGGTTTTTTTACACCGTTTTATGTGCTCTTTATGATGATTGCCTATGCACTCGTTTTGAATCTTCCCTGCATCATAGCCCAGAGATACAACAGGCCGAGAATCAGAAGAATACTCATGAAGAAAAGAGGGAAAAGTTCAGATACAGTCTTGTGAAACTGTGAGATAATGACGGAAAGTCTCGTAAAGGGATGGGAGACAGAGGTGGATAAGATGAAACAGTTTGGAATAATGGTAGGCCTTGAAAAAGCGGAATCCTTTGAGGGATGGTTCAGTAAGATCGATGATCAGGAGAATGATCTCATTCTATCTGTCATCTGGGGATATTCTACCCATAAGGCGACCAGGCATGCATTTATTCAGTTTACAAACAGTCTCAGGCATGAAACGACCTACATCCGTTTTCCCATGGAAGAGCTGAAATGGGAGAAGGATCCTTTTGTTCTGAAGATCGGAAACAATGAGCTGTCAGAAAAAGGAATGAAACTGGATTTTGATGCTGATGGTGTTCCTGTAAAAGGGGACTTCACATTCGGTCCATTCAGTCCGATCAGAACATCATTTCTTAGACCGAACATCATGGGCTGGCTGACTCATTTTCCGAATGAATGCAATCATTCGATCATCAGCATGTACCATCGAGTAAATGGACATCTTGAGATCGGAGAAGATTCCTGGTCAGTTAGTGAGGCAGACGGCTATATCGAGAAAGACTGGGGGACAAGTTTTCCTAAAGAATATGTATGGGCACATGCCAACGGATGGGACACGAGTGCTGTCGTATTCAGTTATGCGACTGTTCCTGTATTGGGGAGATTCGCAAAAGGATTCTTTCTTGTTTTTCACCATGAAGGACAGGAATTCCGTTTCAGTTCCATTGAAGGAGCAAGAATGCTGAATTTCAAGGTGACTGAGGATGCCTTTACCGCCACCGTGAAAAAAGGGAAATACAGAGTGACGCTGAAAGCCAGACAGTCCAACCCTGTTGCTCTGGCATCACCAAGTAAAGGAGAAATGAGCCAGCGCATCAAGGAATCTCTAGATGGAACAATTGAAATCATCATGATGGTCAAAGGAGAGGAAACGGTCAATCTTAAAAGTGATCGGGCATCAATAGATGTCCACTGGAAGGAGTATCCGAAATCACCGTCTGAAAATGATACGTAATAAGAAATAAAGTGTTACAGAAACGAAAAGGCAGCACCTCATGACACCTAATGTGCATGAAGCGCTGCCTTTATTTTCAGCTGATATGCTTTACTGAATTTCTTCAGATCTCAAGCTGTCCATTTTTCAGTTAAACAGGCCTCTGAAGAAGTCTGCGAGGGCATCCATAAAGTTTCTGAAGAAACCGCTGATGCCTGTCTTGACATCCTCATCAAGACCATCCCATGTTGACTTTACATCATCCATGAGCTTTCCGCCGCCTTCTATGAGGTTTTCGCCGAAGTCTTTGATGGCTGTCTTCTGTTCATCTGTGAATTCGAGCTTGGAGAATTTCTCCATGAGAGAGATCAGTCTCTGTTTGTTCTCTTCCGTGATGACACCATCCAGATTGTAGTTGTTGATTACGGTATTGACGATGTTTGTGATGGTGACCACTGTAATCTCACCATTGTTCTCGTCCTTTTCTTTCTGGATCTGTGCCTTGATTTCAGCTATGGCAGCGTTGAGAAGCTCATCGGAATAGCCTTCCTTGCCTTCATTCTCTTCGCTGATGTCTGAAGTTTCTTCGAGCTCTTCCTGAGCGACGACGATGTTTTCCTCTGGAAGCTCGGCGTCTGCATCGCTGAATGCCTTATATACACCGGCAAGCGCTCCGGAACCGTCAACCGCTTTCACCGAGGCGATCTTAATGTCGAGGTTAATTGCACCCGCAGTAATTGCGGCATTCTGATACTGTGCGGGGGTGATTTTTGTAATGGTCTCAGGGGTAACGATTTCCACGCTCACACCTTCAGCTGTGTCACTTGGCTCAAGATAGACTGAAGAGTATACCTGATGGTAGGAATAGCTGTTATGCAGAATATCATTCAGCTCGTTGATCATGACTTCAATTTCTCTTGAGTCGGTCTTTACGCCAAGAAGTTCTTTGGTCTTTTCGTATTCTGCCTCGGTCAGGCTTTCTCCGAAGGCAAAAGCCGGCTGCTTTATATCAGCAGCCAGTACCTTTCTGCCTCCTATGAAAACTGTAGAAAGAACCATGATCATAGCCACAGCTGCTATATAGCTTATTTTGAATTTCAGGTTTCTTTTTATCATATAACTGATGCTCCTTTTCTTTTAACATGATTATTTTAGCTTATATCCCAAAGGATATCATACATTTCTTAAGTTAAGGAGTAGATAAAATGAAGATTTAGTAAGGACTTGAATGTAGTTATTTAATGATAAGGTGAAGAGCTCTCTTCTTCTTCCATAACCTTACATCAAAAAATAACTTCTGTCTGAAGGGTATAAAAAATATGGAGACTGCAAAAAGGTGGAATGAAACCCTGCCATTTTTTCACATGCCATGGATAGAATGATAACGTTATGAATAATTTATCAAAAATTAAAGGTATTGTAGTAGAAGGTTGCTATTAGCATTATAATCCACTTAACAAGTACATTCTCATCAAGTTGAACATAAGATTAATGGTAGATATGGTTCTGATTAATCCTTATTTAAGTGTTGAAGGAATGAGGTGATCTTAAATGCGTGAAAAATATCTGTATTCACTTGAGGATCTGACCCTTGGTAATGCTGGAGGAAATAAAACGAAAAACCTTCAGTTTCTGATGAGAAAAAGATATCCGGTTCCGAAAGGGTGTGTTGTAAGCTTTTTTGCCCTGAATGATTATCAGGCAGGAAATGAAAATGTGATCGGAAAGCTTAGAAGCGAGCTGAAAAACTTCATTCAGCAAGGGCAGACTTATGCCGTGCGCTCATCGGCTTCAGTGGAAGACCATAATGAGTTTTCTTGCGCTGGTCTTTTTCAGAGCTATCTTGGCATCAGCGGAGAAGATGAGATCATTGAGGCTGTTCTTAAAGTATGGCAGTCTCTCTATGATGTAAAACTTCTGACCTACTGTAAAACTCATGATATCGATACCCAGTCGATTCTTATGGCTGTGATCATTCAGGAAATGGTCGAAGCCAGATCGTCTGGGGTTATTTTTACAAAAAATCCCATTACGGGATTTTCTGAAATCATCATTGAAGCAGGGGAAGGAACAGGGGATGACCAGGTTTCAGCCATGAAAAACCCTGAGCGATGGGTATCCAAATGGGGAAACTGGATAGAAAAGCCGGAAACGAGAATCATCAGTGAGGAGTTTGCGGATCAGCTCATTGAAAATGCGTATCTCATCGCAAAAGCCTATGGTAAACCTGTTGATCTGGAATGGGCTTATGATGGGGAAAACTGTACTTTCTTCAGGTAAGACCCATAACACAGCTGAGCATACCCATCTACTCCAGCCGGATTACAAAGGAAATGCTTCCGGGAATCATCAAGCCTCTGGTCTGGTCGGTGAATACCACCATGATCAACAGAATCTGGACGGAAATTCTTGTGAAGCTTACAGGTGACCCTTCAATAGACCCCGAAAGTCTTACGGGGTACTATTATGGACGGGCATACTTTAATATGGCGCTTTTCGGGCAGGTATTTGAAAGTCTGGGCATTCCTTATGAAGGGCTGGAACTTCTTCTTGGGTTAGAACAGGATGGTCCAAGAAAACCGCATATCAAGCCCGGCATGAAAATCCTGGGGAGACTCCCGAGTCTTCTGTCACTGACAAGAAGCTTTCTTACTGCAGAGAGAAGATACAGAGCTATGGAGCCCTCAAAACATAAAGTCTATGATGAACTGGAAAGAGAAATCAGAGAGAGTGCATCTAAAGAAGAGAACCTCAGACTTGCTCGAAGAATTGCAGAAGAAACAGAGAAAGTCGCCTACTTCAACATCATACTCCCCATGGAGATGATGATGTATCACAGGATGCTCTCAAACGGTCTGAAGAAGGAAGGCTATGATATCCGGGACCTTAAGCTTAAAGGTGTGGAAGAAGCGGCAGATGACTACAGTCCTCACCATCATCTGGCAAAGATGAGAAGGAAATATACCCTGCCTCTGGATTCCTTAAGTGAATCGGACAGGAGAGCACTGGATGAGGATGTTCAGGCGTTTATTCAGAAATTCGGTCATTTCAGCGACAGCGGAAATGACTGCTCGAAGATTCCATGGCGCGAAACCCCATCTCTTGTCTACAGCATGATCGAAATGGCACAGGAACCCTCAAGGAGTAAGCAATGTCTGGAATTTAAGGACCTGAAGTTTCCGCTCATGAAGAGGGGGGTATATGGGAGCCTGTACAAAAGGACTAGCCGGTTTGCAGTCCTTCGTGAATCAATCAGTTCTCTATATACCCAAGGCTATGGTCAGTTCAGAAATGTCTTTCTTTCTATGGGAAAAGAATTTGTCAGGGAAGGTCTTCTTCTGGATCAGGAGGACATCTTCTATCTCTACTGGGATGAGCTCGTCTCCATCGTGGACGACTGGAAAGAGCTGCCTCTTAAGAAGCTGGTTGAGGAAAGAAAAGAAGAGCTTAAGTATTATGAAGGAATACATGCACCAGAAATCATCATCGGAAAAGAGCAGCCGCCCATAAGAAATCATGTGAAAGAGGATCTGAAAGGCATACCCACATCCCTTGGTGTTTACTGCGGTCCGGCAAGAGTGCTTCACGGATTTTCAGATTTTGAGCGTCTCATGGAAGGGGACGTTCTCATCATTCCATTTTCAGATGTGGGCTGGTCACCTCTTTTTGCAAGAGCAGGTGCTGTGATTGCCGAATCGGGCGGGATCCTTTCCCACAGCTCCATTGTCGCCAGGGAATACAGGATTCCGGCTGTAGTATCCGTTTCAGGAGCAACAGGAATCAGAGACGGCAGAATGGTTACCGTGGACGGATACAGCGGAAATATATTTGTTGAGAAAGAGTAGGAGGGAAGTGGAAATATGGAAGATTACGGAAGACTCATCTTATTTTCGGTCATGGGCTATTTCATCGGGTCAGTGTCTTTTGCCCGCACGCTATTCGCCCTGAAACGGCCCGGTGAAGAACCTGCACGTATCACAAGTGTCTCAACAGACGGTGAAGCGGTCATCATCACCCATGCGGTGGGGGCCACAAGCGTCATGATGGCCATGGGCAGGAAATGGGGCGTTCTCACCATGGCTCTGGACCTTCTTAAAGCGTTTATTCCCATGGTCATCCTGAGGATTCTCTATCCTCAGGAATCATATCATCTGATTACCGGACTTTTCGTCCTCATCGGTCATCTGTGGCCTGTTTTCTACCGTTTTAAGGGCGGGGGAGGAAACTCCACGGTGATGGGCATGATGCTTGCTGCAAGTCCTTTAGGTTTTCTCATCACCCAGTCCGGCGGGATGATCATCGGTATGATTGCCCCATCCTTTACCTTCATGGCTGTTGTCGCCCTTTCAATTCCCTGGTTCATGGTGACGGAAGGCGTGACGAGTGACGAAACGCTCTTTGCACTTTTCATGACCCTATTCTATCTGCTTGCGCAGTTGCCGGAGACCCGAGCCTTTCTCCGCTATAAAAAAGAAGGACATACTTTTGATTCGAAATATGTGGTCAATATGATGAAGCATTCATCGAAAATGAAGACAGACAAAAATCAGGAGGGAAAGAAGGAATCATTATGAGCGTTCTTACAGCAAGAAATCTCCGCAGAGTCTATGACGTCGGAAAACATCAGGTCAGAGCCCTTGATGGGGTCAGTCTTGATGTGGAGGAGGGAGAGTTTATCGCGGTCATGGGGCCTTCGGGAAGCGGAAAATCAACACTTCTGCATCTTTTAGGCGGACTGGATCAGCCGAGCGGGGGAGAAATCGAGCTTGCCGGTGAAATGGTATCCCTTCTTTCGGATCATGATGCGACACTTCTTAGAAGGAGAAACATCGGGTTCGTCTTTCAGTTCTACAATCTTCTGCCTACCCTAAGTGCACAGGAAAATATTCTTCTGCCTCTTATCATCGACGGAAAAAAGACGAAGGCGTATGAGGAAAAGCTTGAGGATCTCCTTGTCCGTGTAGGTCTTACAAACAGAAGAAACCACCGTCCAAGTGAGCTTTCGGGAGGAGAGCAGCAGAGAGTATCTCTTGCAAGAGCGTTGATTACAGAGCCCAAGCTTCTCCTTGCCGATGAGCCAACAGGCAATCTGGATTCTAAGACCGGAAAACAGGTCATGGAGCTTCTTGCAGAGTGCGCTAAGGATCTTCATCAGACCATCGTCATGGTCACCCATGATCCTAAAGCAGCAGCCCATGCCGACCGGCTGATTTTTCTTCAGGACGGGAAAATCCAGAAGGAAGTTTCATTTCTGGAGGGACAGAGCATTTCTTCGAAAGCACGCATCATTCTGGACAGTCTTGAGAGCGGGGAGTGATTGCTATGAGACTGACAAAGCTCATCACCATACGCTCCATGTATAAAAGAAAATCAAGAAGCATCCTCACTCTTTTTGGCATCATTATTGGCGTTGCAGCCATATTTTCCATCAATCACGTCAACGAAAAGGCATTTCAGTCTCTGACCGGTTTTTTTGAAGGAACTTCGGGAAAAGTGCAGCTGGAGATATCCAGCCTGACAGAAGGCGGGACCTTTGATGAGGAAATCCTAGGTAGGGTCATTGAGACAGAAGGGGTGGGTAAAGCAGTACCTCTTTTTATAACCACGGCTCTGCTACGAGATGAGGAAGAGGAAGAAGAACCTCTTTCCATCGGTTTTTCCGGAATAGGCAGCGAAGGGTTCTCGCTTTATGGTATTGATTCAATGATGGATCAGGAGGTGAGGAGCTATACGTTTCTTGAAGGCGGATTTTTCTCAGGCAAAGATGAGGCAGAGATCGTGCTCGTTTATGACTATGCTAAGGAAAAAGGGATAGACGTGGGTAGCCGCGTAAGCGTTCAGATGGAACATGGTGTAGAAGAAATGGAAGTAACTGGACTGATCGAGAAAGAAGGAGCGGGCATGACGAGCCTTGGAAAGTTTGGCGTCATGCCTATTGCCTATGCGCAGAAAATAAGAGACAGCGAGGGGAGGATTTCCCGAATCGATGTCCTTGCGGATCCTGATCTGAAAGAGGAGGGAAGTATTGAAGAACTGAAGCAAAGACTTTCAGAAAAGCTTCCCGATACCCTACAGGTGAGCTATCCCAGTCAGGGCGGCCAGGAAACCAGCCAGATGCTGGGCGGGTATCAGATCAGTCTCAACTTCATGGCCGGGATTGCCCTATTTGTGGGCGCTTTTCTTATCTACAATGCACTCTCCATGACAGTTGCGGAAAGGAAACGGGAGATCGGTCTGCTTAGGTGTGTAGGGCTCACAAGAAGCCAGACCATCGGACAGATTCTTCTTGAAGGAATCCTTTTAGGACTTGCAGGTTCGTTGCTTGGCATTCTTCTTGGCATGATACTCTCTGACGGTCTTTCAGGACTTATGGAAAATATCCTGGGCAGTCCGATTGAAAAGGGCGGATTTTCTCTTCTTATGATTCTCTCCAGCATGGCTGTGGGCGCAGGAGTGACCCTTCTCTCAGCAGTTCTTCCCGCATTTTCTGCAGGAAAGGTATCACCTCTTGAAGCTCTTCGCACGGGTGAGGGGAAAAACGAAAACAGGTACCACCGGTATCTCTGGATTCCCGGGCTGGTTCTTCTGCTGTCAGCAGTCGGCATTCTGATCTTAAATCCCTTCCCGTATGATGTACAGTTTCGACTTGGAAGCATGACCGTGTTCATGCTGTTTCTGGGTGCGACACTCATGATTCCTGTGACGCTTTTCTTCTGGCAGTATATCGTGAAATGGCCGTTCAGGATTCTTTTTGGCGGAATCGGAGTCATCGGCATAAGAAACATCGAAAGGTCAAAAAGCAGGACTATGCTTACAGTTGCGGCTCTTATGGTGGGCGTTTCCATGATCGTAGCAACGCAGGGGATAACCGGTTCATTCAGGGCGGATCTTCTTGACTGGATGGATGCCTATCTTGGGGGAGATATCTTCATCAGCTCCTCTATTCCGGTAAACTCAGATCTTCGCAGGCAGCTGGAAGCTTTTGATGAAATCGAGGTGGTTTCACCATCGGCTACACAGCCCGCAGTATGGATCAGAGAAGGCGGCGAAGAAAAGATCACCTTACTTGGCATCGATCCAGCAGCTTACAGCGAAGTGACACGATTTGTCTTCACCGATGAAAATACAGACGAGGAGGAGGTCCTCAAGGAAATGAATGAGGGGAATCATCTCCTGATATCAGAAGTCATCTCCAAAAAATTCGGGGTTAAAGAAGGAGATACGATCACCCTGGAAACGGTAAGCGGTAATCATGATTTCATTGTGACAGCAGTGGTTCTGGATTTTTCCAGTCAGGGCCTTGTGGTCACCGGAAACCTCAGCGATCTGAAGATATGGTTTGACAACACCGATGTCAGCAGTTTTTCTGTAAAATCTATGGATGGGGCGGACGCAGATCTTACCCGGGAGAAACTGAAGGAAGCATTTAAAGATGACTATGATCTCATCATAGAATCCAACACTGCGCTTAAAGTCCAGGCGGATGAACTGATGAACCAGGCTTTCGGCATGTTTGATGTCCTTGGCATTCTTGCGGTTATGGTTGCTGCACTTGGTGTACTCAATACGCTGACCATGAGCGTTATGGAAAGAACTCAGGAAATCGGTATGCTGAGAACCATGGGTATGACGAGGCTCCAGATTGTGAAGATGATTGAATCGGAAGCTGGACTTCTTGGGGTGATCGGAGGTGTACTCGGCCTTTTTCTTGGACTTCTTCTCACAAGGATTCTTATTGCCGCCATGGGCGCCATGTCCGGTTACCAGCTGGACTTCCTGCTGCCTGTAAAAGCCATCTGGATGAGCATTGCTGTTGCGGTTACGACGTCTTTTCTTGCAGCACTCTTTCCTGCGGTTAAAGCGGCAAAGACACCGATGCTTTCCGCCATCCATTACGAGTAGGCCAAGGATAACGATGTTCCGGGATGGTATGCGATTTAAATTTCATTTCATGCTGAAACTGCGTGATGGAAAGTACAGTACAGTTTATGAACAAGGAATAGGACCAAGCCCCGATAACCGGCCACGGATAAAGAAGACTGCATACCTGATCCGTATAATTTGGACAAGGGTATCTCAGCCCGGATATATCTCCGGGCATTTTTATTGGATCAGAATAACTCAGTATGTCATATCGCGAAAACATCTGTCTGCCAGTCGGTGAAGCGTTTTCAGGCTTCCTGCCATATCTTTCAGAAAAACATAAGAAGATCCTTGTTTACACATTATTCAGAAGATGCTAAAATGAGTCATAATTTCCGACCGACCGTTCGGTCGGCTGTTCTTAAGGAGGACTTGAAATGATTTCGAAATATAGCGTACGAAAACCATACACCGTTGTGGTTGCAGTCATTCTGACCATAGTGTTAGGGGTAATATCATTTATGGGCATGAAGACGGATCTTCTGCCTACTCTTGATCTGCCGTTTGTTGTGGTCATCACACCCTATCCCGGTGCAAGTCCTGAGAAAGTGGAACAGCTGGTTACAAGACCGATGGAAGCTGCTCTTGGAACTTCAAGCGGATTGAGCAGTCTGAATTCGATCTCCAATGAAAATTCCAGCATCATCATGATGGAATACGTTCAGGGAACCAATATGGACAGTGCCATGATTGCGCTCTCCGGCAGTATCGATCAGGTCAAAGCGAGTCTTGAAGAAGGAATCGGACAGCCGATCGTCATGAAGATCAGCCCGGATATGCTTCCGATCATCGTGGCAAGTGTAGACGTTGAGGGTATGGCAATCGATGAACTCTCCACCTTCACGGAAGAAGTGGTTATGCCTTCCTTTGAAAGGCAGGACGGTGTCGCATCCGTAACTGGAAGCGGACTTGTGGAAACAAGGCTGGAAATCAGTCTTGTCCCTGACAAAATCATGGCGCTGAACGAAAGAGTGAAAGGAAACATACAGACCGAACTTGCCAAAGCGGAGAATGAGCTGAAAGATGCAAAGAATGCTCTGGCTTCGGGGCAGAAAACACTTGCGACAGAATCAGCAAGTCAGAAAGATCAGATCGCAAAAGCGAGCACAGAATTAAACAGCGCCATGGGCAATCTCAATGCGCTTCTTGCTGAAGAGGCAAGTCTTACCGCAGAAAAGGCAGCACTGGAAGGTGTAAGAGAACAGCTGAGCGGAATTCTTGATCTCAATGCGGTGTTTGAAAGTATATTCCCCAGTGGAGCAGAGAACCTTTCACCTGAAGATTTTCAGGCGGTTCTTGATTCCATGCAGAATCCGCCGGATGGCATCGCAGGAATGACTCAGGAAGGAGCCGATCAGCTGTCCGAGCAGGCTAGAGAAGCCATCAAGACGCTGATTGCAGTAGAGCTTGACCTTCAGAGCATCGGCATCAGACAGATGACCATATCTGCCATGAAACCGCAACTGGAAAATGGACTGAATGAAGCAAAAAAAGCCTATGAACAGCTGGAAGCGGGAAAAATCACCATGGCAGTGGAGCTTGCCAAAGCTGAAGTGCAGATGCAGACAGGTATGTCCGAACTCGATAAGGGAATGGCCACCTTTCAGGAATCCAAAGAAGAGGCTTTAAGCAGTGCAGACCTTAATAATATTCTTACAGAAGAGATGATCTCCAATATCCTGAAAGCTCAGAACTTCAGTATGCCTGCAGGATACATCGGAGACGGGGACGACCAGATCCTTGTTAAGGTCGGCGATAATTTTGAAGAACCGGAAGAAGTCGATAGACTGGTGCTCTTCAGCATGGAACCCATCGGTGACATCTTCCTTAATGAAGTTGCATCCGTGGAGAAAAAGGACAATTCCGATTCCCTCTATACGAAGGTCAATGGTAACGATGGTGTCCTTCTGACTTTCCAGAAGCAGAGTACATCCTCCACAGCAGAGGTATCCGACGCCATCGACAAGGAAATCGGAAGACTGGAAGCTCAGCATGAAGGACTCAGCATCACATCCATGATGGATCAGGGCGATTACATCGACATGATTACAAGCAGTGTCATGCAGAATCTCCTTATCGGCGGTGTCCTTGCGATTCTCGTGCTTCTCATCTTCCTGAGAGATTCGAAGCCGACTTTCGTTATTGCACTCAGCATACCGATCAGTCTGACCTTTGCCGTTGTCCTCATGTACTTCAGCAATGTAACGCTGAATGTCATTTCACTTTCAGGCCTTGCCCTGGGTGTCGGAATGCTTGTGGACAACAGTATTGTTGTCATCGAAAATATCTACAGGTTAAGAAAAGAAGGCATGCCGGCAATGCAGGCGGCAATAGAAGGAGCAAATGAGGTTTCAGGAGCGATCTTCGCCTCAACCCTTACGACAATCTGCGTATTCCTTCCTATCGTATTCACACAGGGTATTTCCAGGCAGCTGTTTGTGGATATGGGACTGACCATCGCCTACAGCCTGATTGCAAGCCTTATCGTGGCACTGACGCTTGTCCCTTCCATGGGTGCGACGCTTCTTAAGACGACCAGTGAAAAAGAACATAAATGGTTTGACGGAGTCATCAGAAGTTACGGAAGAACCCTTGAAAAAGCGCTTCAGTTCAAGTTTCTGGTGGTCCTTTTCACCGTAGGACTTCTTGGTCTCAGCATATACGGGGTAACCCGTATCGGAACAGCATTCATTCCGGAGATCGATTCTCCTCAGATGTCCGCATCTTTTGAAGCACCGGACGGTCTGACTACAGATGAAGTCAACGCGCTGAATGATCAGGTGGCGGAACGTATACTTTCCATTGAAGCCGTTGAAACAGTCGGCGTCATGCGCGGCGGCGGTGGCGGAGTCATGGGTATGGGAATGGGTGGTCCGGAAAGTCCCGGAACTAGCACGTTCTATATCCTGCTTGAAGAAGACAGAGAACTGACCAATCGTGATGTGGAAAAACTGATCTACGAGAAAACGGAAGATCTGGGTGGAGAAGTCAGCGTATCAGCTTCCAACATGGATCTTTCCGCACTGGGCGGAAGCGGTATCCAGGTGGAAGTAAAAGGATTCGATATGGATAAAATGGCTGAAATATCAAGAGAAGTGGCTACGCTTCTTAAAGAAACCGAAGGTACTGAAGATGTTCTTACCGGGCTTGAAGATGCAGGGGAAGAAATCCGAATCATTGTGGATAAGGATAAAGCCATAAGAGAAGGGCTGACTGTGGCACAGGTCTTCCAGGAAGTATCCACAGTACTCAGCCAGGAGATTACTGCGACACAGCTTACGGAGCTTGGAACAAGCTTCCCGGTTGTTCTTCTGAAACCGGAAAAAGACGGACTTTCAAGAGAAACCATCGGAGATCTTTCCATGACGGTCACCCAGAGAGACGGCAGCGAAAAGACCGTGATTCTGAAAGATGTTGCAGATATAGAGGAAACTGAAAGTGTTCAGGCCATTAGAAGAGTAAACCAGAGCAGATACATGACCGTAACCGCATCTGTTGCTGAAGGGTATAATATCGGACTGGTCGGACGGGCATTTGATGAAAAGCTCAGTACACTGGACGTTCCAGAAGGATATGAAGTGACCCTGGCAGGAGAGAATGAAAGCATCAGGGATACCATGAAAGATCTCGTTGCCATGATTCTTCTTGCCATCGTCTTCATCTACCTCATTATGGTTGCACAGTTCCAGAATCTGCTTTCACCGTTTATTGTGCTCTTTACATTACCTCTGGCGTTTACGGGAGGATTCCTTCTCCTTCTGATTGCAGGAATGGACCTGTCCGTCATCGCTATGCTTGGATTCCTTGTTCTTGCAGGGGTCGTCGTCAATAACGGTATTGTGTTTGTGGACTATGTCAATCAGCTGAGAGCAAGAGGATATGAAAAAAGAGAAGCCCTGATTCTGACCGGTACTACAAGGCTGAGACCGATCGTCATGACCGCACTGACTACCATTCTGGCCATGACGACACTTGCACTAGGACTAGGAAGCGGTGCGGAAATGATGCAGCCTATGGCTGTAGTAACCGTCGGCGGCCTGGCTTATGCCACTCTTCTGACACTGTTCATCGTTCCGATCCTCTATGATCTTTTCGTTCGAGAGAAAAAGAGAAGCGAGGATGACTTCGAAGAAAATAAAGAAACAGACCACAGTATGGAGGGAAGATAATGGATTTTGCGGAAAAATATACAGAGAAACAGATCCATATCTTTGAGGCGGTCATGACGCTCCTGAGAGAGGGCAGACAGATCCATGAACTGAAGGTCGCAGATATCGCAGGCTCCGCCGGTATGGGCAAAAGCACAGCCTATGAGTATTTCTCAAGTAAAGAGGAAATCATCCGTGAAGCACTGACCTTTCATCTCAGAAAGAGCTTTCTTGAACTCACCGCATATATCTTCCAGGAGAAAAAATTCAGCAGAATGATGGAAAATGCGCTTGACTATCTCGATGAAAGCCTTGAAAAAAGATTCACGGGCGTATTCGTGGTGCTGCTCTCGCAAAAACATGACCGGAAGAATGCGGGCAGTCTGATGGATGAAGAGATGAGACTGAAGCTTGAGACTGTAGTAATCGATCAGATGAAAAAGGCGCTCATGATTGGGCAGAATGAAGGTCAGATCGGTGAGGATATCGGCCTACCGGAGTTCAAGATGGTCGTATTCGGCTTATTCAGCGCATATGTCCACGAACTCTTTCCGCTGAAAATCGGCGGATGTATGATGGAACCTCAGAAAATAGAAGGTGACGAGATAAATGCTCTGGAGATTTCTGAGCTGAAGAAAAGAACACTGACACTCATCTTAAAAGCACTGGCATAGGATAAAGAATCAAAAAGCACCTGGTCACATCCCTTATGAGCGGATGTGACCAGGTGCTTTATATCTATTTACCGGCTTAAAATGCGATGATTCAGACCTTCAAACTGCATTCTGATGGAATCTTTGATTTCCTTCTCGCTGTATCCTTCAAGGATTACACTGTTGAAGCCGCCTAATATGGCGAAGTAGACAAGATAGACATAGTCCACAATGAGTTTTGACGTCATAGCGGATAAAATGATACCTTTTTTCTGAGCAGCTTCCACCATTCTGATTTTGTCTTCATAAAGTTCTCTGTTCATGGCGTGGTAACGTGCGCTGATTTCTTTGAGTTCAATGATTTCATCCACCATGAAGAAGAAATTGTCGCCAAAGACGGAGATGTGTTTGACGAATTCAAAGATCATATCTTCCATCTGGTCCATGAGCGGTTTATCGGTTGAGAATACGGCTTCATGAATTTCCCGCAGACCTTTCTCGAAGCGGTCGAAAGCGGCGGAGTACAGACCGTATTTATCTTTGAAATAGTAATAGATCGGGCCTCTCGAGATGGAAAGACTGTTGGTGATGTCGGTCAGCTTTGTTGCACCGTATCCCTTGGTGGAAAAAATCTCTATGGCCTTATCGATCAGCTTGTCGATGGTTTCTTTATCCAGATTCTTCTCTTTACTTTTATCTGACACCTAATCACCCCCTGACCTTTATTTTAACATATACAGAGTCATCCAGGCAGAAAAACATGATGTGAAGCGGCTAAAAATTATTTCGTTAATTATTTATTAAAGTGATTGATTTATGTTAAAAATTAAACTATAATGAGTTCCTATTATACATGCATGCATGTATAATTATAAAACTGAAAAGCGAAAAGTGTTTCAATGACTGAGGTTTACGAATCACCCGGGATATTCGGGAGCTTTATTCAGTAAAATGCTGACAGAAAATCCGGAAGATATCATGTGTATAAATTAACAATTAAAGGGGTATAAAATGAAAAGCAGAAAGATAATCGCAGTACTGTCCATGTCGCTGATGCTGTTTTCCATAGGCTGCTCAAATGCATCCAAATGGAAAGATGGAACTTATGAAGGAACGGGTGATGGGCTTCAGGATGACATCAAGGTTCAGGTAACCGTTTCAGAAGGAAAGATTTCCAAGGTGGATATCCTTGAACATAAGGAGTCGCCAGGAGTTTCTGATCCGGCACTGGAAAAGATTCCAGCAGCGATTCTAGAGAAACAGACCTTTGAAGTGGACACCATTTCAGGAGTAACTTACACATCCGATGGGATCAAAGACGCTGTAGAAGAAGCACTTAATCAGGCAAAATAAACCATATGAAGGGGTACTAAAATGAGTATACTAAGAAAAAAAGGTACTGCACTTCTGGCAGTGCTTGCTCTGTCAGGAGCGTTATTTACAGGCTGCGCGGCTAAGACAAGTGCCAGCACGAAAGAATATGATGTTGTGGTCGTAGGTGCGGGTGCTGCAGGACTTGCAGCTGCCATTGAGGCTGCGGAGGGCGGTGCATCTGTTGCTGTTCTCGAGAAAATGCCGGTATCCGGTGGAAGTACAATACTTTCCGGTGGTATCGTTTATGGAACAGGCTCAAAGCTTCATGAAGCTGCAGGTGTGGAAGATTCCGTTGAGGATCTTGTTAAATACTGGAGTGAACGTGCTGAAGGCAAGAACGATGAAGAATTTTTAAGATTTGTTGCTGAGCGCTCAGACGAGACCATCGACTGGCTTGTGGATATGGGGGTGGAGTTCGGAGAGCCTGCACCTACAGGAACAAGTCCTGTGGCAAGAGCGGTAACCTCACCGGGTCATGGCGGCGGAATCATTCGTCCTATGGAAGAGTATGCCAAATCAAAGAATGTGGAAATTCTATTTGAGATGACTGCCAAGGAACTCATCAAGGCTGAAGACGGAACAGTCACCGGGGTAAAAGCTGTTGATGCGAAAGGAAAGGAAAACTCTTTTCAGTGCGAAGGCCACAATTCTTGCAACCGGAGGATTTGACCGCAGCAAGGACCTTGTTAAGGAATATGCGCCTCAGGCAGAAGGCCAGACAAGCTTTGCCGGAATCGGAAACACCGGTGATGGACTCACCATGGCAAAGAATGCAGGTGCCGCAGTTCTTACAAACAACGGAGTGATCGGATTCAGGGCTGTAGAAGGCGAAGTTGCCTATACAACAGATGTATGTTCACTCATGTGGATGCCCTACCTTTCCGTAAATAAGACAGGTGAGAGATTTGCCAACGAAACCATGGACTACCCTCTGTTCTACGAAGAACTGATCAAGCAGCCTGAACAGGTGAGCTATCTGATCTTTGACGGCAGCACATATACTGAAGCTCTGGACAAGGCAGTTGAAAAAGGATCAGCATTCAAAGCGGATTCACTGGAAGATCTGGCCGAGCTTGCGGGCATCGATGCAGTCAAGTTCCAGGAAACCGTAAAGAACTACAATGAAATGATCGTAAAGGGTGAGGATACCCAGTTCGGGAAAGTTCTCACTGGCCATACACAGATCGAAAAAGGAAGCTTCTACGCTGTAAAGGTCGTACCGGCTATCCTTGGAACAATGACCGGAATTGCAACAGATCTTGATGCTCAGGTACTGGATGAATCCGGACAGGTCATCAAGGGAATGTTTGCTGCAGGAGAATCCGCCAACGGAAACTTCTACAATAAGGTTTACCCTGCAAGCGGCACATCCATCCAGATGTCTCTGACATTTGGAAGAGTGGCTGGTACTAAAGCTGCAGAGCTTGCAAAATAGAAAATATTCTATATGTACAGACATCAGAGGTCGGCGATCACATTCGGATCCCCTGTCCTTGAATAGATTATCCATGTCCTTTCTGATGAACTGCATACACCCAGACAACCAGAAAAAGCTCGGAATCCGTTAAGATTTCGAGCTTTTTCTTTGGCTTTTTCCTGACCGCAACTGAGGAAAAGATCTTGCGTGATAGGGATAATTTCTTTCACCTATTCCACTCTTAGACAAAAGAATCATTGAGTAACAAAGAGATACAGATATGATTCAAGATTAACGAAAATGACATTCAATGTTATAAGAATATTCAATTGTACTCGGCCTGCATGTTTTAAAATGGGATTATCATGTAAGGAGGTATTATATATGGCAAAAAGCAAAGAGAACAACACTCTGGCGGAAAAAGATCTGAATAGTGCAAAGCCTCTTCAGGTTCTTCCCACCAATTCCGCTGAAGCTCCTTTTGAAGGCGGTCTTGGAAAAGGATTCGTCGCCCCGCAGATCTCGCCTGACTATTATGAGCCTCAGGAAGGACTTCTTAAGGGTACGATATTTGTGTCACTGGATGACGGTTTTGAAATTTAGGAGGTAATGGTATGCCAAAGAAATCAGCGTCAAAACTGAGAGAACTTCAGGAGACCGAGTTTGCTCTGATTGAGCTTAATCTGTATCTGGATACCCATCCGGAGGATGATGAAGCGGTGAAGAAACTTGCTGCCTACAGCGAAAAGGCAGAGACGCTCAGAGAGGATTACGAGAAAAACGAAACGATTCTTTTCAGTCAGCACATCAGAAATGAAGTGGATCTGAGCAAGTGGATCAATGACCCCTGGCCATGGGAAAAACAGTGAGGAGGGTAGAATATGTGGATTTATGAGAAAAAACTGGAGTTTCCGGTAAATATCAGAAACAGAGATCTGAAAATGGCAAAATGCCTGATGGCACAGTACGGCGGACCTGACGGTGAACTGGCTGCGGCGTTAAGATACCTTAATCAGCGCTACAGCATGCCGACAGGAGACACAAAGGCCCTTCTCACCGATATCGGAACCGAGGAGCTTAATCATGTGGAGATGATCTGCAGCATGATCTTTCAGCTGACAGATGGAGCTACACCTGATGAGCTGAAAGAAGCCGGTCTTGGTGGACATTTCACCCAGCACGGCGGAAGTCTCTTTCCGGCAGATGCCAATGGCGTACCGTTTACGACTGCCTATTTCCAGGCTCTTGGCGATCCTGTCACAGATCTTCATGAGGATATGGCAGCAGAGCAGAAAGCAAGAGCTACCTACGAGCATCTGATCAAACTGACCGATGACCATGATGTCCGCGAGATTCTCAAGTTCCTTAGAGCGCGCGAAGTTGTCCATTATCAGAGGTTCGGAGAGCTTCTTAATAAGGTCTATGAATATAATGCCGAAAAAAGGCTGTTCGTCTAATTTTTCAACGGAAGAAAACCCGCAGATTGTGGTCTGCGGGTTCTGATTTGCTCATATTCTCTTTCGGAACAGCTGCTCTATATTGTGTCGCTGGTAAATTGCCCTGTTTCGCCGGCTTTCGCCCGTTTAAGCTCTGCGATGTCGAATTTCTTCATCTGAAGGAATGCTCTTGTGATCCTTGCCACTTCTTCTTCTGTGCCGGAAAACAGGAGTTCATTCATATCTGCAGGAACAATCTGCCAGGAGAATCCGAATCTGTCTTTTACCCAGCCGCACTGCTCGGCCTCAGGAACGTGAGAGAGCTTTTCGGTGTAATAGTCGATCTCTTCCTGAGTGTTGCAGTAGATCATCAGTGAAAATGCTTCATTGAAAGTATAATCGGCACCCATACCATTATCCATAATGACCAGAGGGAAGCCGTAGAGCATAAGTTCACCATACATGACTTTTGCTTCTTTGACCTCCGAGTCGCCTTCGGCATAGTTCTGTACAAATCCGATATCCGAGTTCTCAAATATATCCACATACTGTTTCATGAAATCTTCCGCCTTACCGACAGCATCACCGCTGAAAAGAAGACAAGGCTGTATTCGAGGTGAAGGGGTGCCGTCTCCTACTGCAATCTGCCAGGAGAGACCGAAGCGGTCTTCAAGCCATACATACCAGGAACTGAAATCATATTCGCCAAGAGGCATGAGTTCCTTTCCTCCTTCTATAAGCGCTTTATACAGTCTGTCCACTTCTTCCTTGTCCTTACAGGTAACCATAAGGGAGACAGACGGGTTAAGTTTAAAGTAAGGACCCGCGCTGATTGCTGCAAAGTTCATTCCCGCAAGATCGAAGTCTACCATGGCGGTATCTCCTGAAGGGGTATCAGGCAGGACGGTTTTGCCGTTGAATGTGGAGTTTTCAAAAAGGGATACATAGAAATCAGCCGCTTCTTCAGCTTCTTTATCAAACCATAAAGGAGGTACGATTCTTTGTCTGATGTGACCTGTTCTCATTTGCATGACCTCCTGTCATATTATTGAATGCATTGTATCACATTTAACCTTGAAAATTAAAGGTAGTGAACAGCTATCGTTGTCTCATTGAAGCCATGAACGGAAATATAATTTTTTGGTGAATGAAGGAATAGTTTGATACAATGGAATCAGGTGATATTTGCTACGTTTATGCGAATAATGTAAATTTTTTTGAAACACCGAGATAGGAGTTATGGAATGAGAGATATACTGAGAATGACACCAGGACCAACCTATGTTACTGAAAGAGTGAGAAGGGCGATGGCCATGCCCATCCTCAATCCGGATATGGAAGAAGAATTCTTTGAACGTTATAAAAGGACGCAGATGCTCCTTCAGAAAATCTACCATACAAAGGAAGATATCCTCATATTAAGCGGTGAAGGGATACTGGGTCTTGAAGCGGCCTGCGCATCTCTAATTGAACCTGGGGACAAGGTGCTCTGCATCGACAATGGAATCTTCGGACATGGGTTTATCGACTTCGCGAAGATGCATGGCGGGTCGGTCACGGTCTTTGAGAGTGCCTATGATGAGCCGGTAGACACAGACCAGCTAAAGATCTTTCTTGAAAACAACCATGACTTCAAGCTTGCGACGCTTGTGCACTGCGAGACACCTGCAGGGCTTGTCAATCCGGTAGACAGCATCTGTCCGCTTCTTAATGCCTATGGGATTCTGTCGGTTGTGGACAGTGTATCTTCTCTTGCCGGAGAACCGCTTTTTATGGATGAGTGGAAGATGGATATTGTGCTGGGTGCCTCCCAGAAGTGTATATCCGCGCCACCAGGTCTTACCCTTGTGGGCATCAGCCAGGGTGCCAGGCGGGCGATGGGACAGCGAAGAACACCTGTGGGCAGCTATTATCTTAACCTTTCCATTTTTGACGGCTGGTACGAGAAAAAATGGTTTCCCTACAGTCAGCCCGTGAGTGATATCTTTGCCCTTGAAGAAGCGCTGAATGTGATTCTTGAAGAGAATGATTCGATTCAACGGCATGCAAAGATCGCCTTCTCTGTGAGAGAGGCAGTCAGGCGTTCAGGTCTTCAGTTTTATGCGAAATCAGGTTACTCTGCAACGGTCACGACCATTTTTTTACCTGAAGGAGTCTCTTTTTCTGCACTTAAGGAGGAAATGCTCGGGACACATGATGTGCTGATCGGCGGCGCTTTCGATTATCTTGGCAATCAGGTTTTCAGAATCGGACATATGGGTGAAAATGCACGTGAGGAAAAACTCTACAGAACACTTAAAGCACTGCATCTATCTCTGGCTGCCTTAGGGGTGAACCTTGAAGAACCCATCCACCTGGCTTTTGCTCGGGCGATGGATAAATATCGGTCATAAGCTGGCTATGGCTCAGATGATTATACTATTCTAATGAAAAAGGAGAACGGATCATGACAGGAGTGGAAATCGATTTTGTGGTAACGGAAAGCCTGAAAGCCCTGGAGCTATACGAGAAGATATTCGAGCTCATTCCCATTGAAGTCACAGATCTTCCTAAAGGGGAGAATGAGGTGATATTCAGCATCTACGGTGTGCGATTCCATATGCTGGATGAAAACAGAGAATTCCAGCTTGTAGCACCGGATCCTGCTCATCCCAATACCATCTGGTTCAACATAATGGTTCCTGACATTCATGACACCTACAGAAAAGCCATGGAAGCAGGGTGTATGGAAGTTCAGCCCGTAATTGAACTCACCGATTTCGGTGTGTCCAATGCCATGTTCACCGATCAGTTCGGTTACTTATGGATGCTCCATCAGGTTCACCGTGAAGTGAGCTTTGAGGACCGCATGAAACTCTGGGAAGAAGAAAAGAACAGAATTCAGTAAGCATTAAGAAAGAGATGAAGAACTGCGTCGCCTTTTTCTGAAGTTTGTTAATCTATAAGCGGAAAAGCTTTCTGCTGCAAGGTGTTTCATTATGACAAAAACATTTAGCAAGGACTTTGTGCCTGTTTCCAAAGGGTTTTGGCGGCAGTTTCGACCACATCAGCCTATCATGAAATCAGATATTCACAAAAGGAGAAACCGTATGAATATCAGCAGTCAGATCAGGAATCACAGGAAGAGAATCAGTCTTTCCCAGGAAGAACTGGCCGAAAGAATCTATGTTTCAAGACAGACCATATCCAACTGGGAGACGGGGAGAAGCTATCCTGATGTCCATAACCTGCTTCTGCTTTCTGCACTCTACGAAATCTCCATCGATGAACTCATTAAAGGAGATGTGGAAATCATGAAAGATAAAATTTCAAGCCGGGAGCTGCACAATCTGACCAGGATGATGATCCTCTTTTTTGTATTGATGTTTATTACGCTGCCCCTCGTCAAAAACTTCAGTGACTATTTCTTTATCCTGACACTCGTCTTTGGTGCACTGATGATGTTTTACGCTGTAAAAATCGAAAGGATGAAGAAAGATCTCGATATCAAGACCTACAGAGAAATCGTCGACTTTATGGAAGGAAAACCTGTTGAAAGGACCATAAGCGAGAGAAAGAAAAAACTCTGGAAGGAAAATATCCTTAAAGTTGTTTTTGGCATGGGCGTCGGAGGCGCTCTCGCATTTCTTCTGCTTGCGATCTTCTAGAGAGATACATAAACACCGGGTCATAACAAAACACATCCATCATTCATTCCTTCTTGGATGAAGATGGATGTGTTTTAAATATTTGCTGTAACAGGTGAGGGAGACTTAAGTTCAATGTGTAAAATATTGTGGAGAAAAATTATCATTTTTTTCTCTTTACAAACTATACCCCCCTATGGTATTATCTAAACATACCTGGAGGGGGTATAACGCTTCCTTCAATTTTTAATGTAAATGACAAATAAACATAAATACAAAGGGGTAAGATAAATGTTTTTTAACAAAATGAAATCAGTATCCACAGATGAACTGCAGAATATGCTTAAAGACAAACCGGCGATTATAGATGTAAGAGAACCTTATGAGTTCAAGAACGGCCATATTCCCGGAGCGAAGAATCTTCCGCTGGCACAGGTCGATACCTATACAGGAAAAGGTCCTGTCTATGTCATCTGTCAGTCCGGAATGAGAAGCTCAAGTGCGACAAAGAAGCTCACAAAGATGGGTGTTGACGCCATCAACGTCAAGGGCGGTATGAACATGTGGAAAGGAGCCAGAAAATAATGAAAATCGTAATCGTAGGTGGAGTTGCCGGAGGAATGTCTGCAGCAACAAGACTCAGAAGACTGAACGAAGATGCAGAGATCATCATCCTTGAAAAAGGACCTTATGTATCCTTCGCAAACTGCGGACTGCCGTATTTTGTGTCCGGTGAGATCACAAAAAGATCAAAGCTTCTTGTCCAGACACCTGAAAGCCTTAAAGGAAGATTCGAACTTGATGTCAGAGTGAACACAGAGGCACTGTCCATCGATCCGGATAAGAAGGAAATCATGGTCAGAGGCGAAAAAGGAGAGTACAGCATAGGTTATGACAAGCTCATCCTATCCCCTGGAGCAAGACCTTTTGTGCCCAATACACCTGGCCTTCCTGAAGCAAAGAATGTCTTCACCATGAGAAATGTACCGGATGTTGATGCGGTGACCCGTTTCATCGATGAAAAGAGTCCTAAGAAAGCTGTTGTAATCGGAGCAGGATTCATCGGACTGGAAATGGCTGAGGCACTTAAGCACAGAGGTATCGATGTGACCGTCGTCGAGATGGCACCTCAGGTACTGCCTCCATTTGACTATGAAATGTCCGTATTTGTCCAGGAAGAGCTGGAGAAAAATGGAATAAAGCTTTATACAGGTGTAGCTGCTTCAGGGTTCCTTGAAGAAGGCAGAATCGTGGAGCTCCAGAGCGGTGAAAGACTTGAGAGTGATCTTACGATCATGTCTGTCGGCGTGCTTCCCGAAAATACCCTTGCTCAGACTGCAGGCATAGAACTTGGGATGCGCGGCGGAATCCTTGTGGATGAAAACTACGAAACCAGTGCCAGGGATATCTATGCGGTCGGCGATGCCATCATCATCAAGAATCAGATCCTAGACGAGAACACCATGATTCCACTGGCAAATCCTGCAAACAGACAGGGAAGACAGGTGGCTGACGTCATCAGCGGCTACAGAAGAAGAAACAGAGGTGCCATCGGTACCGCAATTGTAAGAGTGTTCGATCTTTCGGCAGCTTCTGTCGGTCTCAATGAAAGACAGCTTAAAGCTGCAGGCAGAAATTTCAAGGCTGTGCATGTCACAGCGAACGATCATGCAGGATATTTCCCTGGAGCCACATCCATCTACATGAAGATGCTGTTCGATCCTGAAGATGGAACCATCTTCGGTGCACAGGGTGTAGGCCAGAAGGGCGTGGATAAGAGAATCGATATTCTTGCAACAGCCATAAAAGGCAATCTCAAGGTAGATGACCTTATGGAGCTTGAGTTCACCTATGCTCCTCCATTCGGTTCAGCCAAGGATCCTGTAAACATGCTGGGATATGCGGCAACCAACATCATGGAAGGGTTCAGCGATAATATCCAGTGGTATGAACTGGAAGAGATGAGAGAGAATGGTGCATTTCTTCTTGATGTCAGAGAACCCGGTGAAGTGGAAAGAGGTAGAATTGACGGCTTCGTCAATATTCCGCTGAACGATCTGAGAACAAGAATCGGTGAGATCCCAATGGACAGGACAGTTGTTGTCAGCTGCCAGAGCGGTCAGAGAAGCTACATGGCAGAAAGAATACTCAAGCAGAAGGGTTACAGGACCGCAAACCTTGACGGTGCATTCAATATCTACAGTAAAGCAAAGAAAGAGGAGATCAGATAATATGTTTAATTCAGTAATGATGGCGGAGTTCGAGCAGCTGCTTAGAAAAGGCGGGCTCAACATTATAGATGTAAGAGAAGCGGATGAGTTTGAATCAGGTCATATCAAAGGTGCGGAGCATATCGCACTTGGGGAGATCCCTTCAAACCTGGCAAAACTGGACAGGAATAAGGAATACCATGTCATCTGCCTTTCCGGAGGAAGGTCGGCAATGGCTTCGAAATACCTCGGCCAGCAGGGCTTCAAGATCGTAAATGTAATGGGAGGCATGTCCGCGTACAGAGGAGATGTTGAATTTGGAAGATAGAAAGGTCTATATCAACAGACTCAGCAGAGTGGAAGGCCAGATCAGAGGAATCTCTAAAATGATCGAAGAAGAAAGAGGCTGCCAGGATGTGGTGACCCAGCTTTCGGCGGTGAAAGCGGGAATCGGCAAGATCATCACCATGATGGTCACAGAAAATCTCCTGCACTGCGTCTCAGGTGAAGATGAGGAGAATCAGAGGGAGAGGGTAGAAGAGGCGCTCAAGCTGATCTTCAAAAGCAGATAAGAAAAATATGTAACGGATACATCCAGCGGGAATACCCCTGGGTGTATTTTGTTGTGTCCTTTTCTGAAGGCTCTGGTATAATAAAAGAAGTAAAAAAGTGAAGCCGACCTTTAAAAAGATGAGTCGGACATCAAAGACAGAAGGAGAACAGGATAATTTGGATAGAAAAAAACTCATCAACAGATTAAACAGGACAGAAGGACAGATCAGAGGGATCACAAAGATGATCGAAGAAGAAAGAGACTGCAGTGAAGTCGTCACTCAGCTGGCCGCAGTGAAAGCCGGTGTCGACAAAGTCATCAGCATCATCGTGACTGAGAATCTTCTGGGATGTGTCCTTAAGGACGGCGAAGAAATCAATAAA
Organism: Proteiniclasticum sp.; assembly: GCF_032054185.1. Taxonomy (NCBI): domain Bacteria; kingdom Bacillati; phylum Bacillota; class Clostridia; order Eubacteriales; family Clostridiaceae; genus Proteiniclasticum; species Proteiniclasticum sp. Next base: position 15,701 of record NZ_DAMBTF010000019.1, on the reverse strand, counting down.
AAGAAACTTGAAGATGCTCTGGAGCTGATATTCAAGATCAGATGAGAATGAAGGAGACTGGAGGGATTTACCATGAATAAAGTCTGGTCAGTGGAAGATGTGAGAACACTTCTTCATGAGACAGGTGAAAAAGCAGGATTTCCCTGCGGGGATGTCCCGGTTGAAGTATCTAAACGTATGGAGAAGACCATGGGGTCATTTCTCTTCAAGGCAAAGGATGGAAAGATTTTGCCTCACGCTTTTCGATTTTCTCATGTGCTTCTTTCGGGATACTATGATGAAACTGTGGTCAGGAATGTCATCATCCATGAATATGCCCATTATTATGTGAATGTGAAAGACAACAGAAATCACATGCATGACGAATATTTTAAAAAGACCTGCGAGGCGCTAGGCATTCCCAGTCACACCTACTTTAAAGAACTGCTGCCCAGAGTGAAAAGAAAAGGTTATATTCTCGTCTGCAGCAAGTGCGGAAGCCAAGTTGCGGCTAGAAGAAAAATCGATGCGGTACAGAACATCGTCAAGATGAAAGTCTCGGGATGCTGCCATGCGAAGATCCGCTACAGGAGCTCTGTGTTCTAGGCAGGGAGTTCGACTTTATCTGATGAAATTGGAAATTCCTGTGGTATAATTATTCTGTTAAACAAAAGAAAATGGAAAGGTTGGTGCATATAAATGTTAAAAGTCGATCTTAAAAATCTTGAAGGCTTTATGAATGCTCATGAAATTGAATATCTGGACCCGCTGGTCAAAGCAGCCCATGGGATGCTCCATGACAAAACCGGACCTGGAAACGACTTCCTGGGATGGTTGGATCTGCCAAGAGATTATGATAAAGAAGAATTTGACCGAGTGAAAAAAGCGGCGGAAAAAATCAAAAGCGATTCTGATGTGCTGATTGTCATCGGTATCGGAGGCTCCTATCTTGGTGCCAAAGCTGCCATTGAAATGATGAGTCACACGTTCTACAATACGCTTTCAAAGGACAAGAGAAAGACTCCGGAGATCTATTTCCTCGGACAGAACATCTCTGGGGATTATTTAAATGATGTTCTTGAAATCATCGAAGGAAAAGACGTTTCTGTGAATGTCATCTCAAAATCAGGAACAACGACTGAACCTGCTGTCGCTTTCCGAGTGATGAAGGACTATCTTGAAAAGAAGTATGGAAAGGAAGAAGCTGCAAAGAGAATCTATGCCACAACAGACAAGGCAAGAGGCGCCTTAAAGAGCCTGTCCAATGAAGAAGGCTATGAGACCTTCATCGTACCGGATGATGTAGGTGGACGTTTCACCGTACTTACTCCTGTAGGTCTTCTGCCTATAGCCTGTGCAGGAATCGATATCGATCTTATGATGCAGGGGGCAGCCAAGGCAAGAGAAGCCTATACCTCCGATTCCGTGAAGGATAATGAATGCTACGCTTATGCTGCAGCAAGAACTGCACTTTACAACAGAGGAAAAGACATCGAGATTCTCGTGAACTACGAGCCTCAACTTACCTTCTTCTCCGAGTGGTGGAAACAGCTCTTCGGCGAAAGCCATGGTAAGGATGGAAAGGGACTGTTCCCGGCTTCTGTGAACTTCTCGACAGATCTTCATTCCATGGGACAGTATGTACAGGATGGAAGAAGAAATATCTTCGAGACCGTCATCAATGTGGAAAATATGAATTCAAGCTTCACCATAGAAGCCAACGAAGACGATCTTGACGGACTGAACTTCCTTGCGGGGAAAACCATGGATGAAGTCAACAAGAACGCGTTCAAGGGCACACTGCTTGCACACCTTGATGGAGGTGTACCGAATATCGTCCTGAATCTCCGCGACAAGAGAGAAGAAAGCTTCGGCTACATGGTCTACTTCTTCGAGCTTGCAAATGCCATCAGCGGATATCTTCTGGGCATCAACCCATTCGATCAGCCGGGCGTTGAAGACTACAAGAAGAATATGTTCGCCCTTCTCGGAAAGCCAGGCTATGAAGAGCTTAAGGCGACATTAGAGAAGAGACTGAAATAGAAAAGGTGACTGAATAGACTCTGGACCCGGGATGCTTTTCCGGGTCCATAATTTTTAAGGATAGAGGAGATGAAGAATGTATGGCACAAGAGAGAATCGATAAGGTGCTTTCCAATATGGGCTTCGGTAGTCGTAAGGAAATCAAGGAAAAGATCAAGAAGAAAGTGGTCACCGTCAAAGGTGAGGTTGTGACAGATCCTGGAATGAAGGTGGATCCTGAATCAGACGAGATCGTCATTGAAGGAGAGGAAGTCATCTATAGAAAATTCATCTATCTCATGATGAACAAGCCTCAAGGCGTTGTTTCGGCGACCTTCGACAATCACGATCAGACTGTGATCGATCTTCTGCCCTTTGACTACAAGGCTTTCGATCCTGCTCCTGTGGGGAGGCTCGATAAGGACACCGTGGGACTTCTTCTCATTACCAATGACGGAGAGCTGAACCATAAGCTCCTGTCTCCGAAGAATCATGTGGACAAAATCTACTATGCCTATCTCAAGGAAGACGCAAAGGACGAGGACATCAGAGCCTTTGAAAAGGGCATTGTCCTGGGTGATGGCTACAAGTGCATGCCGGCAGGACTCACCATAAGCGAAGAAGACAGAAAAGAAGTGCATGTGACCCTTAGAGAAGGGAAATTTCATCAGGTGAAGCGTATGTTCCATGCCAGAAACAATGAAGTGACTTACCTTCAGAGAATTTCTTTTGGTCCGCTGAGGCTGGATGAGAATCTTGAAGAAGGAGACTTCAGAGAGCTGACGGAAGAGGAACTTCTGGCGCTAACAAATGAAAAAAATTAATGGTTTACATTTGTCTTTATTAAAATGTAAAGGTTTCAAAATGTCATCCTCTGAAACTTTACATAAACCGTTGAAAATCAGGCGTGGAAAGGTCTATAATTCAAATGTAAGGATAAATAAAAAGACATATAGCCCCTTTTTATTGAAGTATAACCACCCCCCAATCGGTTATACAGTAAAGCCTTTTTAAACTCCCTCTGGATCCCCCCAATTTTCAGAGGGCAGAGATTAAGCAGAGCCTAAACGTGAATCGTTTAGGTTTTTTTGTTGTCTTCTAAAAAACATCAGTTCGAATTTGTACTATATACCCATGGTTCTTATATGGTATAATTTTAATTGAAAGAGAAGGAGTGAGTAGATTTGGACTTAAAAAAGTTATTGAATGAAGAACAGTATATCGCCACAACCACTGTAGAGGGGCCGCTCCTCATACTGGCTGGTGCAGGATCGGGAAAAACGAGGGTGCTTACCCACAGAATCGCCTACATGATCAAGGAAAAAGGGATCAGCCCTTATGAGATTCTGGCCATCACGTTTACGAACAAAGCAGCAGGCGAAATGAAACAGAGAGTGAAGACTCTGGTTGGTGACACAGCTGAATACATGTGGATATCTACCTTCCATTCCAGCTGCGCGAAGATTCTCCGAAGAGAAATTGATGTCATGGGATACAAGAAGGATTTCACCATCTATGACAGCTATGATCAGAAATCCCTGATGAAACAGGTAACAAAAGAGCTGAATATTGATGAGAAAGACATCACGGACAAAGAAATCATCGGACAGATCTCCACAGCAAAGAATCTGCTCATTGAACCTTTGGATTACAAGAAGAAGAATGAATATCATTTCAGACTGAATAAGATTGCGGATGCTTATCTCCTTTATCAGAAGAAGCTGAAGCAGAATAACGCTCTGGACTTTGATGACATCATCATGAAGACCGTTGAGCTTTTTGAGAAGTTTCCGGAAGTTCTGGAAAAGTACAGAGAGAAGTTCAGATATGTCCTTGTGGATGAGTATCAGGATACAAACCACGCCCAGTACAAGCTGGTTCAGCTTCTCACAAAGAAGCATCAGAACATCTGCGTGGTAGGTGACGACGATCAGAGCATCTACATGTTCAGAGGCGCAGACATCAGAAATATTCTCGATTTTGAATCGGACTTTCCAAACGCCAAAGTGGTGAAGCTGGAAAAGAACTACAGAAGCATGGGGAACATTCTTTCCGCTGCCAATGCGGTGATCAAATACAATACGGAAAGAAAAGAGAAGACACTTAAGAAAACCAAGGATGACGGTTCCAAGATCAAGATCTATCGTGCCTTTGACGACGGAGATGAAGCAAGCTTTGTTGTCCGCGAGATGGCAAGACAGTTCCGTGAGGGAAGAAACTACAGGGAAATGGCCGTGCTTTACCGCACCAACGCTCAGTCCAGAAAGTTTGAAGAAGCCCTTATGCGTGAGGGTGTTCCCTACAAGATCATCGGTGGCCTGAGGTTCTACGACCGTAAGGAAATCAAGGATATTCTTGCTTACCTGAGAATCATCAATAACCCGTTTGATGAAGTGAGCCTTCGAAGAATCATAAACGTGCCTAAGAGAAAAATTGGAAACACGACCATGGAGAAGCTTCAGGAAAATGCCCTTTCTCAGGATGAGAGCCTCTTTGATACCATCATGAATCTTGAGGAGTACAATCTACTTTCAGTAGGATCCACCCAGTCGGTGGTAAGCTTCCGTGACATGATCCTTGATTTCAACGACAAGCAGGTGGATATGAAAGTATCGGATCTTGTGGATCATATCCTGAAATCTACGGGATATCTTAAGGAACTCAGAGAATCCAAGAGTCCTGAAGACATCTCCAGAGTGGAGAACCTTGAAGAATTTGTCAGCGTAGTCATGGAATACGAGATGAAGGCGGAAGAGCCAAGTCTTTCGGAATTCCTGGAAACCGTCGTGCTGGTATCGGACATCGACAGCTTCGACGAAGAGGTGGACTCCGTTACCCTTATGACGCTTCATAGTGCAAAAGGGCTGGAATTCCCGGTGGTCTTCATGGTGGGTATGGAAAATGGCCTGTTCCCTGGCGTTGCATCTTTATCTGATTCCGGGGAAATGGAAGAGTCAAGAAGGCTTGCTTATGTAGGCATCACAAGAGCCATGGAAGAGCTTTACATGACCTATGCGGAAAACCGTATGGTCTATGGCCGAATCGTATCCTATCCGGTATCGGATTTCCTTCTGGATATCCCATCTGCACTGAAGGAATATCTCAATGATGAGCAGAAGTCATTCAGAAAAGAAGTGAATCCTCATACCATAAAGTACACAGACAAGAACCTCAAATACACGAACTACAGTGTGGAAAAAGCACTGGAAGACGCGGCAAGGATTCTGGATGTTCCGGATCATAAGGCCATGGGCAAGAAGGACATCAAGCCCGGAGCAAAGGTGAAACATCCTAAATTCGGGGTGGGCACCGTGGTTTCTGCTGAAGATGCCAAAGGCGACATCAAAGTCACCATCGCATTCGACAGCAAGGGCATCAAGCAGCTGATGCTGAGCCTTGCACCGCTTGAGCTTGCCTAGCATCAAACATAATTTTTTGTAAAAGGAGAGGATGACCTTTAGCGGGTCATCTGAAGATCTGATATGGAAGAGAAAAGAAGAGAAATCGAATCTTTAGTGGAAGAGCTTAACCGCTATGCAAAAGAATATTATACTCTCGATGCACCGAGCGTATCCGATGCGGAGTACGACAGGAAGTACGATAGGCTGAAAAGCCTTGAAAAGGAAACGGAATATATCCTTTCCTACTCTCCGACCCAGAGGGTAGGGGATGAAACGGCTGCAGCTTTTGTGAAGCACAGACACAAAGCGAGGCTGTGGAGCCTGGATAAAGCTCAGGATTTCATCGAACTTTCTGCCTGGCATAAACGGAATCTGAGCTTTGTTGAAGGCTATAATATGGTGAACGAAGACAAGCTGCCGGAAATCCGGTATATCGTCACGAGAAAATTTGACGGACTGACAGTAAATGTCACCTATGACGAGAATGGAATCATGACCACTGCCGCAACACGAGGAAACGGAACCGTTGGGGAAGAGGTGAGCGCCCAGGTGAGAATCATCGGGTCGGTCCCCCTTAAAATCGATTCGCAGGATGTTCTTGAAATTCACGGTGAAGCCATGATGACAAAGGAAGCCTTCCGCGCATATAACGAAAACGCTGCAGTTCCTTTGAAAAACACAAGAAACGGCGCAGCAGGGGCACTGAGAAACCTGAATCTTGCAGAAACCAGAAGGAGAAACCTTACGGTTTTCTTCTATGATATCGGGTACAAGGAAGGAAGACCGTTTGAAAGCTACCGTGAAATGATCGGATTCATACAGGAAAAGGGATTCCTTACGGATCACTTCTTCAAGGAAGCGGAGGACTTCGTGACCCTTGAAAAACTCATCAGAGAAATCGAAGAAGAAAGACAGGACCTGAACTTTGATATCGACGGCGTCGTCATTGCCATTGATGACATGAGGACAAGGGAGCTTCTCGGTTATACCATAAAATTCCCCAAATGGGCCATCGCCTACAAGTTCGAAGCGGAAGAGGCGGTGACGAAGCTTCTGGATGTGGAGTGGAACGTGGGCAGGAGCGGCAGAGTGAATCCCACAGCACTTCTTGATCCGGTGGATCTTTCCGGGGTTACGGTCAAGCGTGCGACCTTGAACAATATGGATGACATCCGCCGTAAAGGAGTCTCCATAAATTCCATGGTTCTTGTCAGACGCTCAAATGATGTCATACCTGAAATCATGGGCACAGTGGACGAGGAACTGAGGGAAGAGATCATCGAAATCGTTCCGCCTAAATTCTGCCCTTCCTGCGGAACGGAGCTGATTCTTGACGGAGCTCATCTTTTCTGTGAAAACACGCTGAGCTGCAAACCGCAGCTTGTGAAAAGCATTGTTCACTTCTCAGGAAGAGATGCCATGAATATTGAAGGGCTCAGCGAAAAGACCGTGGAACAGCTTTTCGAAAAGCTTCAGCTGAGAGAAGTCTCCGAACTCTATACCCTGACCAAGGAAGACCTTATGTCCCTTGAGAAGGTGAAGGACAAGAAAGCCGAGAATCTTCTCTCCGCTATAGACAAGTCAAGAAAACGCGAGCTTCATGCCTTCCTCTATGCTTTAGGGATTCCGAATGTGGGCATCAGTACTGCAAGAGATCTTGAATCCACATTCAAGACTCTGGATAAGGTCATGGAAGCATCTCTTGAGGAACTGATGGCGGTAAATGATGTGGGTGAGATCGTCGCAAGAAGCATCCTCACATTCTTTGAACCGGATAAGATCAGGCAGGAGATCAGAAAGCTCCTTTCCCACATCGAAATCATCTATGAGGAAGTGGAGATCACGGAAAGTCCGTTCACCGGAAAGACTGTGGTTCTTACAGGTTCTCTTGAGAAGTTCACCAGAAAGGATGCAGAGGAAAAGCTCCTCAGTCTTGGCGCAAAGGTAAGTTCTTCAGTTTCGAAGAAGACCGATTATGTTGTCTATGGCAAGGAAGCGGGTTCGAAGCTTACAAAGGCGAATGATCTGGGTGTGAAGACACTGACGGAAGACGAGTTCCTTGAGATGACCGGTGAAAAAGATGGATAGGAATGAGAAGATCATAAAGAACTTAGAGAATGCTCTGGGGAGCCTTGGATGGTTTATGCTGTTTGTGACCATCATTGTGGTGGGCCTTACGGTCCTTACCCTTAACGGTGTCATGGATACGCCCTATTTCAACAATTATTTCCCGCTCGGGCTTTCTCTTCTCATCACTCAGGTGATCTGGGGGATAAGGTTCTACTACAATTCCAGAAGGTATCCGAGCTATTTCAAGTACAGCATATTCGCTCTGGTGTTTGCGCTCATTCAGTTAATTTTTCTTCTGTCTAATGTATATTAGAATGAGTTATGCTAAAATAGTATAAGGTTTTTGCGGAGAAGTTATGACATTTTCGTCGTAACTTCTTCACTATAATAGAAAGAGTTTAATGGAGGTGCGATATGGCGGTATCCAAAAAGGATGTGGACTATATCAAGGAGCTGGCAAGGCTTCGTGTGAATGAAGAAGAAACTGAGGGACTGGTGAAGGATCTGAACATGATTCTCGGATATGTGGACAAGCTTCAGGAGCTTGACACCGATCATGTGGAAATACTGGTCAACCCTCTTTATATTGAAAATGTATATCGTGAAGATGTGGTGGAAGAATCACTGAAGAGTGAAGATTTCCTCATGAATGCACCGGACAGAACAGATGATTATCTGAAAGTGCCAAGTGTAATCGATCGGGAGGATGCATAAATGGATTTATACAAGCTGAAATCCCATGAGCTGAAAAGTCTGCTCGAGAAGGGTGAGCTCAAGAGTGAAGAGATCGTATCAAGCTTTCTTCAGAGAATAGAAGATGTGGATCCTAAAGTGTCCGCTTTCCTCTATGTGGATAAGGAAGAAAGTCTGAAAAACGCAAAGAAAGCCGATGAAAACAGGGAAAACGGCGGATTGCTTTCAGGAATTCCTGTGGGCATAAAGGACAACATATCCGTTAAGGGTATGCAGAACACCTGCGGTTCAAAGTTCATGGAAGGCTATATTGCGCCTTATGACGCAACGGTTGTTACAAAGCTTAAGGAAGAGGGTGCGATCATTCTCGGAAAGCTCAACATGGACGAATTTGCCATGGGCTCTTCCACCGAGTACAGTGCATACTTCCCCACAAAGAATCCCCATGACCTTGACAGGGTTCCAGGCGGTTCTTCAGGCGGATCCGCAGCAGCTGTTGCTGCCATGGAAGTGCCTCTTTCCCTTGGAACGGATACCGGAGGCTCTGTAAGACAGCCTGCATCTTTCTGCGGAATCGCAGGTCTTAAGCCGACCTATGGGAACATTTCAAGATATGGCGTTACAGCCTTCGGTTCAACCCTTGATCAGGTAGGCACTTTCGCCCGTGATGTCAAGGATCTTGCGCTTCTTACAACATCCATCAGCGGATACGACAGAATGGACTTCACCACCAATCAGCGTGATAAGGTCGATCTCTATACTGGTCTCAACAGAGATATCCGTGGAAAGAAGATCGCCATCGCAAAGGACTTCCTTGGTGAAGGCTTAAGTGACGGAGCTAGAAAGAACCTTATGGACATGATCGAGGTCATAAAGGACAATGGGGCAAGTGTCGATTTCATCGATCTTAAGCTCACAGACTACTCCCTTGCGGCTTACTATATCATCTCCTCCGCAGAAGCTTCCTCTAATCTTGCAAGATTCGACGGAATCAGATACGGAAAGAGAGCGGAAAAGGCGAAGGATGTCATCGATCTGTACAACAAATCCAGAAGTGAAGGCTTCGGAGCGGAAGTGAAAAGAAGAATCATGCTGGGGACCTATGTTCTTTCGGCTGGATACTACGATGCCTACTACAGCAAAGCCCTGAAGGTCAGAAAGCTCATCCAGGATGAGTATAAGGAGATCTTCAGAAATTATGATGCCATCATTTCACCGACCACACCTACTCCCGCCTTTAAACTGGGCGACAATACAGAGGACATCCTTGCGATGTACCTCAATGACATCTATACCGTTCCTGTGAATATTGCAGGAATCCCGGCAGTGTCCATTCCTTCCGGAAAGCTTAATGGTCTTCCGCTTGGTCTTCAGATCATGGGGAACTATTTCGACGAGCAGGGCATTTTAAATATCGCCCATGCCGTGGAACAGAGCCTGAATCTAGATATGACACCGGGATTATAGGAGGATATATGATGAAGAATTATGAAACAGTCATCGGACTTGAAGTCCATGTAGAACTTTCAACAAAAACTAAAGCCTTCTGCGGCTGCACCACCGAATACGGCGGAAAGCCGAACTCCCATGTCTGTCCGGTGTGCCTGGGTCTTCCGGGTGCTCTTCCAAGGGTAAATCTTGAAGTGGTGAATAAAGCCATCAAGACCGGACTCGCTCTTAACTGCAGCATAAACCGGTTCAACAGATTCGACAGAAAGAACTATTTCTATCCTGATGCGCCGAAGAACTATCAGATCACTCAGAACGATTTTCCCATCTGCTACGACGGGTACATTGAAATCGAGACAGCTGACGGGGTAAAGAAGAAAATCGGTATCGAGAGAATCCATATGGAAGAAGATGCCGGAAAGCAGCTTCATTCCAGTAAAGGTACCCTTGTGGATTTCAACCGTTCAGGGGTTCCGCTGATCGAAATCGTGTCAAAACCGGACATCAGAACACCCGAAGAAGCGACCCTTTACCTGACCAAACTTAGAGCGATCCTGTTCTCCCTTGGCGTATCCGATGTCAAGATGGAGGAAGGTTCTTTAAGATGCGACGGTAACATCTCCATAAGAGAAGCAGGACACGAAGCATTCGGGGTAAAGGCAGAGGTCAAGAACATGAACTCCTTCAAGGCGCTTGAAAAAGCCATGAGATATGAGTACACAAGACAGGTGGAGACCTTGAATGAAGGCGGAAAGCTCTCCGTTGAAACCAGAAGATGGGATGAATCACAGGAGAAGACCGTGCTCATGAGATCAAAAGAAATGGCCAACGACTACAGATACTTTCCGGAAGGGGACCTTGTTTCTCTTAACATCAGCGAGGAGTGGATCGAGAGCATAAGAGCCGGCATAAAGGAACTTCCTCATGAAAAGGAAGAGCGGTTTGTAAGAGAATACGGTATTCCGAAGTATGATGCCATGGTTCTTACCCTTACTGAAGAAATGGCGGACTTCTTTGACGAGACGGCGAAGATTTCAGGCGACGCCAAAGGGGCATCCAACTGGCTCATGGGCGATCTCTCAAGGCTCATGAATGAAGCCGGAACCTGGATCGGAGAGCTTAAATTCACACCACAGGATCTCAGCGATCTTCTGAAGCTTATCGCTGACGGAACCATTTCCACAGCCATTGCGAAAAAGGTGCTGGAATTCATGTTTACCGAAGGAAAGAATCCTAAGGTCATCGTGGAAGAAAAAGGTCTTGTTCAGAACAGTGATGAAGATTTCATCCTGGACGAAGTGAGAAAGGTTCTGGATCAGCATCCGAACGTCGTGGAAGACTACAGAAACGGAAAGACCAAGATCTTGGGCTTTGCCGTAGGCCAGACCATGAAGGCGACCAAGGGGAAAGCGAACCCTGCCATCATCAACAAGCTGGTTAAAGAAGAACTGGACAGAAGAATATAGAAGTCATACCCGGGATTTATTCCCGGGTGTTTTTCATCCGCTCTTATTCTTGGGTGCAGGTGAAGAAATAAGAAGAACAGAAAAAACGAAGGAAAGATAAGGTGAAGAATATGAAGATCAGAGAATGCACAGTTGAAGATCTCGAAATCATTAGATCCATCAGTGAAATCACATTTGTGGAGACTTTCGGTGCGGACAATAGAGAAGAGGATATGAAAGCGTATCTTCAGGAAAATTTCTCAGTAGAAAAGCTTTATGAAGAGCTCAGTGACAGCCGATCCAGGTACCTTCTGGTATTCGTTTCGGATCAGCCTGCTGCCTACATGAAGATAAATTTCGGTGAAGCTCAGACAGAGAAAGGCCATGAGCACTCTCTGGAAGTGCAGAGAATTTACGTAGAGAAGAAATACAAGGGCCAGAAGATCGGTCAGAAACTCATAGAGAAAGCTGTGGAAACGGCAAAGGCTGAAAATCTCAAGTATATCTGGCTTGGCGTTTGGGAGCATAACACGGCTGCAATCAGATTCTATGAAAAGATGGGCTTTGTACGCTTTGACCGGCATGTATTCATGCTGGGGGATGATATACAGACAGATGATCTCATGAAGCTTGAACTCTGACAAATATCCATTACGGGATTTTAAGGAGTCAGAGTTTTAAGGTGTGAGAGTTTGTATCTTCATGGAGCTGTGCTAAAATGAGAATAGATTTAATTTAAGGATACAGGTAGAAATCATGATAACAGGTAAACTGAACTGGGATATATTGAAAAAGCTTCTTGAGGAGAATCAGGGAGCGAGGAGAAAAGAAGTGATAAAAGGCGGAGCGGTCGGAGAAGACTGTGCAGTCATAAAGCTTGGCCGTGAGAAACTGGTCCTTTCTACAGATCCTGTGACAGCGGCAACAGAAGATGTTGGGCATATCGCCTTCCACATCAACATCAATGATGTTGCGACGACCGGGGCAAAGCCTCTTGGCATCATGGTGACCATCCTTGCACCGAAGGAATCTTCACTGGAAGAGATCAGCAAGGTCATGGGTGAGATCTCACGTGAAGCGAAGGCAAATGATGTGATGATCATCGGCGGACATACGGAAGTGACAGACGCTGTGAACAGGATGATCGTGTCCGTCACAGCCATAGGAACCATGGATTCCGGAGATGATGTGGTCTGGACAGGTGGGGCGAAAGTCCATGATAAGATCATCGTCACTAAGGCTCTGGGTCTTGAAGGGACGTCCATTCTGGTGAATGATTTTCAGGATAAGGCACGAGAAGTTTTGAATGAAGAGGAGATGGAGAGGGCTAAGGCGTTTTCCCATGAACTTTCCGTACTCAAGGAAGGAAGACTCCTCAAGAACCTGGCTTCATCCATGCATGACATTACGGAAGGCGGAGTGCTCGGCGCTTTGTGGGAAGTAAGAGAAGCCGCAGGGAAGGGATTCCTGGTGGATTATGATGCCCTGCCCATAAGAGACATCACAAAAAAGCTGTGTGCACATTTTGAAATCGATCCTTTAAGGCTCATTTCATCCGGCAGCATGCTCGTGACCGTAAAAGATGCAGACCAGGCACTGAAGATTCTTAGGGATCATCAGGTGGAAGCGCATGTCATCGGAGAGGTGACAGAAGAGGAAAGTCTGCTAAATATTGAAGGCAGGCTCGTAGAAGTGGATGCTCCCCTTCGGGATGAAATCTACAAGCTGTATGACTGAAGAAAAGAAGGAGATAATTATGAGATTTGATGGAAGAGAAAATGATGAGTTAAGAAAGCTGAAGATAACGAGGGGCTTCACGAAGTTTTCGAAAGGGTCCGTGCTGATTGAGATGGGGGATACCAAAGTGCTCTGCACAGCGACAGTTGAGGAAAAGGTTCCTGTATTTCTTAAAGGAAGCGGAAAGGGCTGGGTGACTGCAGAGTATGCCATGCTCCCAAGCTCCACACAGACAAGAAAACAGAGAGACATCTCAAAGCTGAGACTTGATGGCCGAAGCACGGAGATACAGAGACTGATCGGAAGATCGCTGCGCTCTATAATGAACCTTGAAGCATTGGGCGAAAGAACCGTATGGATCGACTGTGATGTCCTTCAGGCAGACGGAGGTACCCGCTGCGCATCCATTACAGGGGCATTTGTTGCACTTGTGGATGCTGTGAATGCGATAGACAGAGAAACACCGTTTGAAGTGTATCCGCTTAATGGAATGGTTTCTGCCGTCAGTGTCGGCATCAGGGAAGATTACGCAATTCTAGATCTCAACTACCTGGAAGACTCCACTGCAGATGTGGACATGAATGTCATCATGAACCATAAGGGAGAATATATCGAGCTTCAGGGAACTGGAGAAGAAAGACCGTTCACGGCCAGTGAAATGTCTGATCTTATGGCGCTCGGCGCCAAAGGAAATGAAGAGCTTCTTAGAGAAGTAAGGGAAGTTCTGGGAGAAGATCTGAGGAGGCTCGTTTAATGAAAAAACTGATCATAGCCAGCAATAATGCACATAAAGTCATGGAAATCAGAGAAATGCTCAAAGACTTCCACTACGAGATTCTCAGCCTGCATGATGCGGGAATAGAGATCGATGTGGAAGAAGACAGAGACACTTTCATGGGCAATGCCCATAAAAAAGCGGAAGAGATCTATCTTCATCTCAGTGAGGAAGAAAGAGAAAACACCCTTGTACTCTCCGATGATTCAGGACTGTCCGTGGATCACCTGGATGGTGCGCCAGGGGTCTATTCAGCACGTTACTCTGGAGAGGCACATAATGATGAGGCAAACAACGAGAAACTGCTTAAAGAACTTAAGGATGTACCCGAAGAAGAAAGAGGTGCAAAGTTCATCACCGCCATGGTTCTCCTTGGTAAAGACATGGATATCCGTGTGACAGGAGAGGCAAAGGGGAGAATTCTATTCGAGCGCTCGGGCGGCAGCGGTTTCGGTTACGACCCTCTTTTCTATTCCTCTGATCTTGAGAAATCTTTTGCTGATGCCACCAATGAGGAGAAGAACAGCGTTTCCCATAGGGGAAATGCGTTAAAGAATCTGATCAAGGAGCTGAAGAAAATTGAGGATCGCAGTAGTCTCTGATACCCATAGAAGCATGGACGCCATAGAGAAGGTATGTGAGAAAATCAGATCTTCACATGCGGATCTCATCATACACCTGGGTGATGTCATGGATGATGCCGATGTCATGGAAGTGATGCTTGATCGCGAAGTCAGACGGGTTCCTGGAAACTGTGACTACACATTCGGCACCCCCGAGGAGATCCTGCTGGAAGTGGAAGGATATAAGGTCCTTGCGGTCCATGGACACGCTCACGGCGTGAAGAGAGGGCTTAACCTCCTTAAAGGCGAAGCGCGCAGAAAAGGGGCTAGAATCGCTCTTTACGGGCATACCCATGTGGCGAAGGAAGAAGTAATAGGCGAGGTGTATCTTTTTAATCCGGGGAGTGCGTCCCTGCCTAAGGAAGGTCAGAAGAAGAGTATGGCTTTTCTTGATATTGGAGAGAATGGGGTTTTCTTCGATATCGTAAAACTGTAGTATCGAATGATAAATTGGGGGAGAATCATGACAGCAATGAGAAAAATCGGAATCTATATAGCAGGACTTTTTATTCTGGCACTGGGCGTATCCGTTTCAATCAAATCCAACCTTGGCATTTCACCTGTCAATTCACTGCCCTACGTGCTGAGCCATATCGTGGACCTCGAAATGGGGTATTTCACCATGGGTGTTTTTATTGCGTTTATCGGACTGCAGGTCGCGATCTTAAGAAGAGAGTTCAAGATCATAAATGCGCTTCAGATTCTCTGCTCCATTGCCTTCGGTTATTTTGTCAATCTGTCGAACTTTCTCCTGTCTTTTTTTACGACACCTGACCATTTTCTCCTGAGACTCGTTATAGCCATAAGCAGCGCAGCCCTTTGCGGTCTGGGTATATTTCTGTATGTCGAGGCGAGAGTCATGCCCCTGCCCGCAGAAGGCCTCACAAAGGCGATATCCGATAAGACAGGGAAACCGTTCGCCAAAGTGAAGGTGATGTTTGATCTCACTATGGTTGTCGTGAGCCTGGCTTTTTCACTTATTTTTCTTGGGCGTATTCAGGGAATCGGTATCGGTACACTCATTTCCGCTTTCTTTATCGGTAAGTTTGTCGGAGTGTTTTCAGGAATTCTGAAGAATAATGTGAAGAGATTCATCGGTGAAAAAGAGGACCGATTTGAGCTGTCCGTGGCAGATTCAGGAAAAATTCAGGGAGGAAATTGATGGATTTTCCTGTTTTTTCATTTTTACGCTTTAAATATCTGCAGCCTTAGGTTATAATCATAATTGACCTTAGTTTCCAGTGGTTCTCCTGATTTTCGGCAAAACGGCGGCCGGATTACGGTCTGTAATAAGTCCGTTGCAAGACAAAAAAGATTATCACCGGTTTCAGTATGAGTATTAAGGCATTTAGCTTTTCTGGAAAAATATCTCAGAAAATGTTCCAAGATAGCTATTGACGGGTTCCGGTTTTTGGTATAGAATTATTTTTGTCGTCGAAAACAGATGATCTACGGGGTGTAGCGCAGCTGGGAGCGCGCGTGCTTTGGGAGCATGAGGTCGCAGGTT
>NZ_DAMBTF010000018.1:0-54542 GCF_032054185.1 Proteiniclasticum sp. | reverse complement strand
ATCTGCAAGGTTTTTCAATGAAAAAAGGTTTGATTAACTGTCAAAGTCGGGAAATCCGATTTTAACTTTCGTATAATATTTGCTATAATAACTTATTGATATGAAGCACAATATAAAATTAGATACTATAGGAGATGATTTTTTTGGACCCGAGTTCGTGGCAGATTATTTTATTGATTATACTCATTATCCTCTCAGCACTGTTCTCTTCGGCCGAAACCGCCTTCACGGCAGTAAATAAACTCAAACTTCGTCATATGGCGGAAGAAGGAAATAAAAGGGCAAAAAGAACGCTGAAGCTGGTGGAAAACCCATCTAAAATAATCAGTACTTTACTCATCGGAAACAATATCGTTAATATTTTTGCGTCTGCACTGACAACGATGATTGTCATCGAAAAGTTCGGATTCAATGCAACAGCGCTTGCAACGTCCCTTTTGACCATCGTGATCATCATTTTCGGTGAAATCACTCCGAAATCCTTCGCAACTCAGTATGCCGAACGAGTGGCTATGGCTTTTTCGAAACCCGTCGGGATACTTATGGTTATTCTGACACCGCTCGTCATCATTTTTTACAGTATCGCCTCTGCAATCATCAAGCTCTTTGGTGGAAACATCAATCAGGGACATCCTCTGGTGACAGAAGAAGAGCTGAAGACTATGGTTGATGTGGGCAGTGAAGAAGGTGTATTCGAAGAGGACGAAAAAGAGATGCTTTTCAACATTTTCGACTTCGGTGACTTGCAGGTCAAGGATGTCATGGTGCAGAGAGTGGATATGACCGCCATCGATGTTGATGCGGATTTCGATGAAGTGATGGAAGTTGTCGCCTCTGAACAGTTTTCAAGATTTCCTGTATACGGAGAAGACATAGATGATATCGTCGGTATCCTCAACGTCAAGGATCTTCTGTTTCTTTCAGATGAAGACAAAAAAACCTTCGATCTGAGAAAATATATCCGCGAACCTTATTATGCCTATGAATTTAAACGGATCACCGAGCTCTTCAAGGAGCTGAAAAAAAACCGTACGCATATTTCGGTCATACTGGATGAATATGGTGGCACAGTCGGTATAGTCACCATTGAAGATCTTCTGGAAGAAATCGTCGGTGAGATCGATGATGAATATGATGATGAGCGCGTCATGGATATCGAAACCATCAAGAAGAATGAATACGTCGTTTCAGGCTCCTACAGACTGGATGAACTGAATGAGAATATCGGTACCCATATCGAATCTGAAGAGTTCGATTCGATCGGAGGTTACCTGATCGGAATCCTTGGCACCTTTCCTGAAAATGGAGAAATCATTGAAACCGACGGCATAAAATTCATCGTCGATGAAGTGGACAAAAACAGAATCAAAAAAATCAGAATGATCATGAAAACCAGTATATAAGCAAGTTTCGGAGAACCAGAAAAGGTTCTCCTTTTTTATGCCTGACAGAAACCTGCTCAATTTTGTAAACGTTTTTTAAACATGCGTTTTTCCGTACTGTAAACGTATTGACAAACCTATACGTACAGGGTATATTCAAGACAACAAGCTTGTACGTATAAGTTAATAAAGGAGGATTAAAATGGGTAAGTACACTGAAGATGCCAAAAAAATGCTCGAACTGATCGGTGGAAAAGAAAATATTTCCGCTGTCTCTCATTGTGTCACCAGAATGCGTTTTGTCCTTGTCGATCCGTCCAAAGCAGACATCAAGGGAATAGAATCCCTGAAGAGTGTTAAGGGCAGTTTCACTCAAGCCGGACAGTTTCAGGTCATCGTGGGTAACGACGTAGCCAATTTCTACAATGATTTTTCTGAGGTTTCCGGTGTGGAGGGCGTGTCCAAAGACACAGCAAAGCAGGCTGCCAAGAGCAATATGAACTGGGCACAAAGGCTTCTTGCAAATCTTGCAGAAATATTCGCACCGCTTATCCCCGCACTTGTAGTCGGAGGTCTTATCTTAGGTTTTAGAAACTTTATCGATGCTGTTCCTCTTCTTAACGGCGGTAAGGATACGATCACCTCGCAGTATCAGTTCTGGGCTGGCGTGAATCATTTCCTCTGGATCATCGGTGAAGCGATCTTCCACTTCCTGCCTGTCGGTATCACCTGGTCTGTTTCAAGAAAATTCGGCACCACTCAGATTCTGGGTATTGTACTGGGTATCACCCTTGTATCCCCTCAGCTTCTGAATGCCTATGCAGTTTCAGGTGGAGGAGAAATACCTTTCTGGGATTTCGGATTTGCAAAGGTCGACATGATCGGTTATCAGGCTCAGGTTATTCCCGCGATGCTCGCAGGATTTACACTGGTCTATCTTGAAAAATTCTTCAAAAAAATCGTACCGGACTACCTTTCCATGATCCTCGTTCCCTTTTTCGCACTTGTTCCTACCGTACTGCTGGCACATACCGTCCTTGGTCCAATTGGCTGGGTCATCGGAGATGCCATTTCAAACGTTGTCTATTCAGGACTGACTTCGGCATTCGGCTGGCTGTTTGCAAGTCTCTTCGGATTCCTTTATGCGCCTCTTGTCATCACAGGTCTTCATCATATGACCAATGCCATCGACCTTCAGCTCATGGAGCAGTTCGGTGGAACCAATCTCTGGCCGATGATCGCTCTCTCCAATATCGCTCAGGGCTCAGCAGTGCTTGCCATTGTAGTCCTGCACAGAGGGGATAAGGAAGAGCAGCAGGTATCGATTCCTGCGGCCATCTCATGCTATATGGGTGTAACTGAACCTGCAATGTTCGGTATCAACATCAAATATATCTATCCGTTTGTTGCTGCAATGATCGGTTCTGCCCTAGCCGCGATTTTATCCGTAAGCTCCGGTGTCATGGCAAACTCTATTGGTGTTGGTGGTATACCTGGATTCTTATCCATACAGTCCAAGTATATGTTCATCTTCATTCTCTGCATGATCATAGCCATTGTTGTACCATTCCTTCTGACCATATTCTTCGACAAAAAGAATATCCTGAAAGGAAAGGGTATCGATCTCAAAATGAAATATTTCTAAAAGACAAAGGAGGGGAACAGCTTGAACAACTTTGACGACAAGGTCATCTACCAGATTTATGCAAGATCCTTTATGGACTCCAACGGCGATGGTCTTGGCGACATACCGGGAATCACCAGTAAACTGGATTATCTGAAAGAACTGGGCGTAGATTACCTGTGGCTTACTCCTGTATTTGAATCTCCAATGAATGACAACGGCTATGATGTAGCCGACTACTATAAGGTGGATCCGATCTTCGGTACGATGGATGATCTTATTCATCTCATCTCCGAAGCAAGGACTAGAGGATTAGGCATCATGCTCGACATGGTGTTTAATCACTCTTCCATTTCACATGAATGGTTTCAGAAAGCTCTGAAAGGAGATCCTAAGTATAAGGACTACTATATCTTCAGAAAAGGTAAAGATGGAAATCCCCCAACCAACTGGGTTTCCAAATTCGGCGGAAATGCGTGGGAATATGTTTCTGCTCTTGACGAATACTACCTCCATCTCTTCGACAAAACCCAGGCTGATCTCAACTGGGAAAATGAAGAGGTCAGAAAAGAACTGTTTGACATCGTAAGGTTCTGGCTGGAGAAAGGCGTCAGCGGATTCCGCTTTGACGTTGTGAATCTCATTTCAAAACCTGAAGTTTACGAAGATGATCATTTAGGTGACGGGAGAAGATTCTATACAGATGGACATCGCGTCCACGAATATCTTAAAGAGCTCAATCAGGAGACATTCGGCAGAGTGGAAAACACCATAACTGTGGGAGAGATGTCCTCCACCAGCCTGGAAAACTGCGTCAGATATTCAAATCCCGAGGAAAATGAACTCAGCATGGTGTTCAACTTCCATCATCTCAAAGTGGATTATGAGGAAGGTGACAAATGGTCCCTAAAACCCTTCGACTTTCAGGAACTGAAGGAAATCTTCGATCACTGGCAGATGGGCATGCAGCAGCACAATGGAAACATGGCACTTTTCTTCAACAATCATGATCAGCCTCGGGTGGTATCAAGGTTCGGAAACGATCAGAAATACCGAAAGGAATCAGCCAAGATGCTGGCCACCTCGATTCATATGCTCCGCGGAATCCCCTATATTTTTCAGGGGGAAGAATTCGGGATGCCCAACGCCTATTTCGACAGTATAGAAGATTATAGGGATGTGGAAAGCATAAACTACTACCATATTCTTAAGGAACTTGGTATGCAGAAAGATCAGATTCTCTCCATTCTTCAGGAGAAATCCAGAGACAACGGCAGAACGCCTGTTATGTGGAACGAGGAAGAAGGACATGGCTTTACTCGAAGTGTACCATGGATTCCGTTCTGCAAAATGAAAGGCATCAGTGCTGAAGGAGACCTGATTGATGATGATTCCATTTTCAGATACTATCAGAAGCTCATCAGATTGAGAAAGAAAAACAAAGCCATACAGAAAGGTTCCTATAAAATCATCGACAAAAATCATAAAGCATTATTTGCCTACTTAAGAAGTTTTGAGGATGAAAAAGTGCTTGTGATCTGTAATTACTATGATCAGGAAGTGCTTTTTGATCCGGCTCGATATGAATTACCCGAACTATCCTCTAAACGCTATACTGTTCTACTCTCCAACTACAATGAACTCACTGAACAGGAAGGAAAAATCCTGATCAAACCATATGAATCTTTGGTAATAAATATTGAGCGACAGTGATACTCGTGTTATTATGGATTGGGTGATGTGTGTATGGCAAAATATTCAGCTTTATATAGCAAAATACAAAAAGATATAGAAGATGGTGTCTTAAAACCAGGTCAAAGACTTCCCTCCGAAAAAGAGCTTATGGAGGAATATGACCTATCAAGAGATACTGTCCGTAAATCATTGGGATTACTTGCTGCGAACAGCTATATCAGAAAAATTAAAGGCAAAGGATCCTTTGTTCTTGAAATGAACAGATTCGATTTCCCTGTGGCTGGACTGATCAGTTTCAAGGAAATGGCCAAGCGTACAGGGATGAACAGTCACAGTACTGAAGTCATCAGCCTGAAAGTCCTAAAGGAAACTTCTTTCCCGGTACATACCATTGAAGGAAAAGAAATCCGAGATATGTGGGAAGTCATAAGGGTAAGAAGTATCGACGGCAGACGGGTCATCCTGGACAAGGATTATTTCTATACGGAAGTGGTGGAAAAGCTCAGCGAAAAGATCTGCAAAGAATCGATCTATGAATATCTTGAAACGGAGCTCGGCCTTAAAATCGGTTATGCCCATAAAGAGATCATCATTGAAAAGGCGACCGAGGAAGACAGGAAAAACCTGGATCTTCTGGATTATGACGTGGTGGCTGTGGTCAATACACTTGTCTATCTGGAAAGCGGCAAGCTTTTTCAGTTTACCCAGTCAAGGCATTGTCCGGATAAATTCAGATTTATCGATGTGGCAAGAAGAGTAGCCCCATAAACGGAATCAAAAACTTTAACATAAAAGACATCGCTCTGCGATGTCTTTTATCATATCCAAGGATATTACACTGATAAAAACATTTCTGAGAAACCGGTATCTGTATACTCTATATGTTCCATGATTGAGTTACCGATCACCTTTTTGATGCCTTTTTTCTTCTGTAAAAGTATCCGATCAAAAACACAATAATCATGAGTAACAGCCCGATAACCTGCATGGCCAGTGATATTTTATTAGGCCTCTGTTGAAGGATGGGTTTAATCCTAGGTTGTCCCATATAAATTCTTAAATCTGATGTATAATGTAGTTATTATTATAATATGATATAAAAAAAGTCTATTCTGAGTGAGAATTCTGTATCTTTTTCAGACCTATCTTTTTCAGATGGAGAAGGGGAATTATTGATGGTCATATTGGAGTTTATCAGTGGAATTGGAGAGGTTCTCATATTTATCACCCCCATGACTCTTGTTGTCGGAATCATTAATGCCATAAAGAAGGATGGACAAAGTTCTTCAATATACAAAGTATTGGCCATAATAAGTGCTTATCTCATCTTTATTCCAATGATTTTCAATTCATAAGGGACAATTATGCTCCTTTTTGAATATCGTACCAGAACAGAAAGGGATTCAAAAGGATCCCTTTTTTCTGTCCGCTGTTACATAGGTGCTGTAATAAAGACACCCCCTGGTTATGATTATTTCGATGCACTCTTCTTTGCTCTACTTATTTTTTGTGGCGGTAAATGTAAACATGCACTACAATATCACTAACGAGGTTTTTTACCTAAACGCAATCAGGAAATAAGGCAGGTGAATCCATGGATTCTTATTATCAGGAAGCCCTCTATGAAGCGCAGAAAGCATACAATGAAAATGAAGTTCCTGTAGGGTGCGTGATTGTAAAAGATGGAGAGATTATCGGACGCGGATACAATCAGATGGAAGCCTCCCATGATCCTTCAGCACATGCTGAAGTCATTGCCATAAAAGATGCCTGTGCGCGTCTTGGAACCTGGAGACTTTCCGGGTGCATCATGTATGTCACCCTTGAGCCCTGCCTCATGTGTGCTGCCCTCATCAGAAAATCCAGAATGAAGAGAATTTTTATCGGTGCCATCGAACCACGCGAAGGCGCTTTCGGCAGTGTGGTGTCCATAAATGATCTTCCACCGGGAGGCATTCATGTGGAATCCATCTGGCTATATGATGAAGCATCAGAGAACCTGCTTAAACAATTTTTTAAGGAGCTAAGAAAAACATGATAAAAATCTACGACAGAAAAAGCGGTCAGATAACCGAAGAAAAAGTGGTCGGCGGAAAACTCCTTGAAATGCTTTATGGCAAGCCATATGGAAGACCTTTTCTTCATCTTGTGAAGAGAAAGTTCTTTTCACAGCTCTATGGAAAAGCCATGGACTCCACCTGGTCCAGAAAAATGGTCGATGATTTCATCAGAGATCACGCCATTGATATGGAAGAATCCCTTATGCCCGCCACCTCATTTCAGAACTTCAATGATTTCTTCACAAGAAATCTTAAGCCTGAGGCAAGACCATTCGATTCCGATCCCGAAGCTTTCTGCAGTCCTTCGGATTCCCGACTGCTGGTTTTTGAAAACATCGATATCGATAAAGTCATTCAGGTTAAGGGGCTTACCTACTCCTTAAAGGAGCTTGTAAAAAATGACGCACTCGCTGAAAGATATCAGGGAGGAACCGTGCTTGTCTTCAGACTTAATCCCCTTGACTATCACAGGTTCCATTTTATTGACGAAGGGATTGCCCATCCGACAGTAAGTATTGACGGGCTATACTATTCTGTGAATCCCGTTGCCCTTAAGACCATCCCCAGAATCTATGTGGAGAATAAAAGAGCCATAACAGAGTTTGAGAGCAGAAACTTCGGCACAGTCTTATATGTGGAAGTGGGTGCAACCAATGTGGGCAGCATCATCCAGACGCATAAGGACTTAAGCCTTGCAGCAAAAGGCAGTGAGAAGGGATATTTTAAATTCGGCGGTTCCACGGTAATTCTTTTTGTGGAGAAAAATCAGGTTGTGATATCCCCGGATATCCTTCAGGCATCTCAGGAAAACATGGAAACAAGAGTTCTTTGCGGTGAAGTCATCGGGCGGAAGTCGAATTGACAAAGAATTCATCCCTAAGCAAGACTCTTGTAAGACTTCTCTAGTATATTGGTATCAGACATGAATAAAGGAGTTGGTCTTATGTATGGTCTTGCCCTTGGTGGCGGAGGCTCAAGAGGCTCCTATGAAATAGGAGTACTTAAAGCACTCAAAGAAATGAATATCGAAATCGGTGCAATCACCGGCACCTCCATCGGGGCGATAAATGGCGCTTCCTTTCTTATGGGTGACGTGAATCTTGTGGAGGAGATGTGGAAATCATTAAGTCGTGATTCACTCATCAAGTTTAAAGGCATCAGCATCCCGGATATCATCAGAAACAGAGGATTTGATTTTGATCTGCTTTATACGCTCCTTCAGGATTACCTCGTAGAAGAGCTCATCAGAAGCAGTCCCATCGATCTTGGCATCGTCACTTATAACGTGACCAATAAAGAACCCCTGGTACTCTTCAAGGATGAGATTCCAGAAGGAAAACTCATCGACTATATTGCCGCAAGTGCCAATCACCCTACTTTTGCACGCCTTGTGATTGACGGTGAAGAATTCATTGACGGTGCGGTGTATGACAATATCCCCATAAAGCCGCTGTATGATAAAGGCTTCCGGGATATCATCGCGGTCAACCTTCATACGATTAATGACCGGAAAGATCTGGACGGACCATACAATCTTCTGCAGATTGAAGCGGATGGTTCATTGGGTTCCATCCTTTTCCCCGATCCACCGACAATAGAAAAGAATATTCTGCTGGGGTACCTTGATACCCTCAAGGCTTTCAAAAAGCTCCATGGAAACCGGTACTATTTCAGAAGCCTTGATGACTTTTCTCTGCTGTCTCTGCTCAATGCGGAAGAAGCAAAACTCCTGAAAGAAGAGATGAATCCTCTCTTTCTAAACAAGACCCTTGATCGCTATCAGCGGGATGCTCTACCAGAGTATTCGATGATTCTTGCAGCACTCGAAATCACTGCAGAGGTTCTCAATATCGATAACACAAGAATATACGCGCATCAGGGCGAACTTCTGGATGAAATTCTTACAGCAGTTGATGAAATCATCAAAGGTCAGAGAAAACCGCCTTTGAAAGAGAAGGTCATTTTTATGAATCTTGAACCGGCGGCATTCAAAGCTCTGGAAATCACAGCGCCGAAACTAGCCATTGCCAACCTGTTTTTAAAAATCTTACAAAAAAGAATGATAGGAGAATGAACATGGAAAAAATCGATCTGAGAAGTGATACAGTAACCCATCCAACCGAAAAAATGAGAAGGCTTATGGCAGAAGCTCCCGTAGGCGATGATGTCTATGGAGATGATGAGACTGTAATCAGTCTTGAAAGAAAAACTGCCGAGCTTCTTGGAAAGGAAGCTGCAATGTTTGTCCCCTCCGGTGTATTCGGTAACCAGGTTTCCGTGCTTACCCATACATACCGGGCTCAGGAAATCATACTCGGCGAATTCTCTCATATCATTCAGCATGAAGCAGGCTCCGTAGCCCTCATCTCAAATGTACAGACCAGAACCATCGATGACAGATACGGTGAAATGGATCCCGAAAAGGTTGAAAAGGCAATCCGCAAGGATGAGGACATCCATTTTCCCCACACAGGTCTCATCTGTATGGAAACCGCCCATTCCACTGGAAATGTGGCTTCCCTTGAAAATATGAAGGCAGTTCATGCAGCAGCGAAAAAATATGACATTCCTGTCCATCTTGATGGTGCAAGGCTTTTCAATGCCGCCACCTATCTGAAAGTTGATGCAAAGGAAATTGCACAATATGCAGATACCATCTCCCTCTGTCTCTCAAAAGGACTCTGTGCTCCTGTGGGGTCTGTGGTTGCAGGCTCTAAGGATTTCATCGCCCGAGCAAGAAAGAACAGAAAAATCCTTGGCGGTGGAATGAGGCAGGCGGGAATTCTAGCCGCAGCAGGCCTTGAAGCTCTTGAAATGAGAAACAGACTTCAGGATGACCATGACAACGCTCTCTATTTCGGAGATGAGCTGGATAAGATTCCAGGAATCACCGTCCATAAGGATGCCATAAAGATCAACATGATTTTCTTCACCATCGACAAAGAATCTTTTGATGAAGCAGATTTCATTTCCCATCTGAAGGAGAGGAATATTCTCATCAACGGTCAGGACGGCGGACTTTTCAGATTTGTGACCCATTACTATATCACAAGAGATAGAATTGACGAGGTAATCAAAATTATGAAGGATTATTTCGGACAGTAAATTGAAATAATGACTTAATTATGTTAGTATGATTAAGTTAAGCAGTGGTAGCTCAGCTGGATAGAGTAATCGGCTACGAACCGATCGGTCGGGGGTTCGAATCCCTTCCGCTGCACCATAACCAACGGTTTCAGGACTTCTGATACTGTTGGTTTTTTGTTTGTAACAGCAAATTAACAGCAAGGTAAAAGGATAGCTTAATCGCTATCCTTCATAATTTCTTTAATTAATTTATGAAAAAAGTCTTTTGGCTCTATAATTACCACCATACTTATGAGTAATTTTAAGATTACAAATCTTTCACATTACAAACAAATTAAAATTCGATCATTCATACAAAATTATATTTGACTAACAAAAACAATTTTGTTATTATTTGAGTATACTAATCAAAGGAGGAACAAACATGATATTTAACTATACCGTAAAATTTCAACTTGCAAACGACAGAGCACGAGAGGGATTTAGTTTTCTAGATATTGAGGATCATGTAAAAGAAGCTATTAAGGTATATCATGAATCTAAGACTGTCCGACATAAAAAAACACTCTCATATACCGTAACTAAAAAAATATTAGAGATGAATATTATTTCACCCGTTGAGCTTGAATTTCCTAGCAAGGCTTTAGCAAAATTCACTAGAACTCTTGTTAGCATATCTCCAGAACTAGCCCGCACCATTACCAATGGTAGAGTTTTCCAGTCAGTGGAAACTACTATTCCTGCTAGTGATTTGGATAATTATTCTTCAAAGGAAACGATCAAAAGATTAATTGATATTTTTTGTGAAGATGGAGATGATTCTGAAGCTATAGAAAAAAGAAATGCTAGGCTAGAAGTTCAACGAAAAATCAAAGCCATTATCTTCAATGCAGAATAGCTCCATTATGAGAAAGTAGTTCTTGTGGGTTGCATACTCTAAACGATTGACAACCCTATCGATCTGCCTTGCTATATTTCTCCATCCCGATGAGGGGTTAGACTAAGATGGTTTTCATCACTAGTCTAACCCCTCATCACGTCTATAGCCGCTAGAGTTAATACATGACTAAAATTATTAGATATTTTGTTTGTCAAAGCTTTATCCCTCTAGTCTGGACTGATGTTGAACAAAACTATCTAGTTCTTTTAATAAATTTCTTCAAAACTTTTCTTCGTCAATCACATATTCCTTTACCTTTGGCCTCAGTGAATCAATATCTATCTGGATTTCACCACAACAAACAATAGTTCTGGACTGACTCATTTGGCTTATCAGCCATAATTCTATTTCCAGTCATAACCTTGAATCTGATGCCTTTTTTATCGATATCTTCCTGCAGCTCATTCTTTAATTTTGCAAATTTCAGGTAGTCATCCACAATATCTTCGTAAAATCTTCCTAACATTCCATTTTCATCTAGTTGATCCAAAAGGTCCTTTTTAATTTCATCCATGATTTCTTATTTTTCTTTTGAAATCATTCGCTTTCGATACCTCGCCATACCACCACCCCCTTACACGTGAGAAAACAGAAAAATCACCACAGTCTTACCCATACAAAACGCTTGCCCTCCAAAAAGGCAATTTTTGAGAATTGCCCGGGGGTGCTACCAACGCTCTTCATTGATCATACTCATCTCTTTTTTCTTATATTGTCTGAACTTGAACCAATCTCTACCTTCCACTTCGTTATGGCATCTATAACAAAGGCTTACAAGATTCCACATCTCTTTTGCATACTCAGGATACTGTTCAAGTGGATAGATATGATGCACTGTCCTCGCTCTAGTCAGCTCCTTTGGTCTCATGTTTGGATACTTCTCTGAGTCCTATTTATGAAGGCATCTCTGACACTCATAGTGATCTCTTTTAAGGACCGTTGGCCTGATTTCTTCCTGCCATTCTGATCTCCAATAGAACTTATTCTTTTCTCCTGCCTCTACCAGATCCCTTACGTTTGACTTCAAGAATCGAAAGAAAGGCGCAAAGCAGATCAAGATGACACTTGCTGGTCATTTCAATATCATCATGAATCTCAAGTGCATCCACAGGATCATGAGAAAGTTCGGGATCGTCTGTACCACCCGCAAATCCAATCCGTACAGGAAAGGAATGAAGGCGACCCAAGAGCATACAGTGGTTCCGAACCTCCTTGCCCGAAATTTTAGGCAGGGAATCCCTAGAAAAGTCCTACTCACGGACATCACCTATGTGCCCAAGCCCTCCGGCAAATGGGCCTATCTGTCGACCATCAAGGATGCCTCCACAGGTGAAATTCTCGTCCATAACCTTTCGCAGAGTTTTGAGATGCCACTTGCCACCGATACCCTGATGAAACTAAAGGAGGCGGGTATAACGTTTCCTGAAGGTGCATTGATCCATTCAGACCAGGGCGTCCACTACACCAGCCCTATTTTTCAGAACATCGTGAAATCCATGGGTCTTTTGCAGTCCATGTCCCGTAGAGGGAACTGCTGGGACAATGCCCCTCAAGAGTCCTTCTTCGGACACATGAAGGATGAGGCGGAGTTCACGACCTGTAGGAACTTTGAAGAACTCCGGGAGGAGATTGACAGCTATATGGATTACTACAACAATTTCAGATACCAGTGGAATCTAAAGAAGATGACCCCTGTCCAATACAGAGATCATCTTCTCAACCAATTATAACTATGCCTTTTTTGAGCTGTCCTTTACAAAGGGTACATTTTATTACCTAGTTTTGCAACGACTCCCTTTCCTTACTTCTCAATCAGTAATCATGCTAATTTTTGTAAATGGCCAGAAAGTTTTTTCTTGAGCTTCTCAATTTCAACAGATCTGCTATACAAAATTTTAACTTCGTTATTACATATTCTCTCTAATGATATTAAATATTCGTCGACAAAAGTATATTTATATACAATCTCCTCTTCATCCTGATTATATATAGCCTCGCAAACTATTGCATTTGAGCTCTTGTAATACTTAATTTCTTGATAACCAGCAACTAATATATTACTAGCCAAGCTATTAAGTGTAACTTTCTCAGAATACAGCTCATTATAATACCTATTTAAATTATTCATTTATATCCTCCTTATAAGAGATAACTATCAAGTGCTCCTCTAACATATTCTTCTAAAGTACTTACATTCTTCTCAGCACGTTCATAGTCTTCAATTAACCACTCACTTCTTGGCTTATTAAGAAATAATCGTAATTGATTATTAAAATACTTAGCAAGAGTTGCTCCATTATTATCACTTTCATTATAGGGTGGGTATTGCCATTTATCAACAAAATTCGATTTAATTCTTGTTATTTCATTACCGTCAATTTTTAAATTAAAATCCTCAATAATGTTTGGAATAATTTCTTCAACTATATGTTCATTTAGCTTCTTTCGAAGATCTTTTTCATATAGATCTGGCCGTAATAGCTTGATATTATCTGGATCTTTCGAGACATTGATTTGCTTGTCAATATCTTTAGCTATATCGAGCGTTACTTCGAATTGCTCCATTATTTTACGGATTCGCTCTTCACTCTCTTTTAGTTTCAACTGTCTTTTCTCAAAAAGCTCCGTTTCTAAAAATTGATCCGACTCTTCATGAAATAAATCACCTTCATCAATGTCGCCATAATCTAATTCAGCTAACTCAGAATACGGATTAATATCTCTTTCTTGTTTTATTTGCCTGCGTATTTCCTTAATTGACTTACTCTTCGATAACTCTTTTTTATATGATTCCCATAATGATTCTAAATTTAACTCTTTATGATGGATAACTTCAGCAATATTATCTTCCTCATTTATTTCATACCCATCTTTTATTGATGTTGCTCTTAGTACTCGTCCTATAAACTGTTGATATGGAAGATCAGATCTAAATGGTCTAAATATAGCCGCTATAGAAAGGAACTTATGATCATATCCTTCACCTAATAAAGCTACATTTACTACAACATCAGTATTATGTGACTCTATAAGTCTAAATGCATTCTCTTGTTCAGCTTTGTCTTGATTACTATGAATAACAGTTACTTTCATCCCTTCATCTTGATACAGCTCTTTAATCTGCTCAGCATGAGATATACTGCATGCTACCGCTACAATTTTATGAGGATTATTATTCGTTATTGCACGTTTTTCTTTAAGCTTTTCAATAGATTTTAGGACGATACTTTTATTACAGTCTGATGATAACGCTACACTTTTGCTAATCCATTCATTGTCCTTTATCTGCTTTATTTCATCTAATGAATACTCTCTATCATCGTCTTTAATGGTAAATTTCATTTTATCAGGCAGATATGTAAATCTTTCAAGACTTTTCACGTAACCATTAGCCATTGCGAGGCTCAAAGGATAACTATATATTTCAGTGCCTGATATTATTTCTCCATCGCTACGAAAAGGTGTCCCTGTTACTTTAAGTACTTTTGCATTGCTAAAGTAGTCAACTGCTTTTTTCCAAGTCCTTGCCTCTCCATGATGTGCTTCATCAATAATAATGAAGTCAAAGAAATCTTCTTTCACTCTTTTTAATAACGAACTCTCAAGTCTTTCCTGAAGTTTATGAACATTTAATACTACGATATCACTCATCAAAAGGACATCTTTAGTTAATGTTTTATCAAATTCAATTATTGTTGGTAACTCACCCTTTTTATTAAAAACTTCGGTATTTAAATAAAAGTTCATAGGGTTTAATGGATTTATCTCATTCATGACAGTATTTCTTACTATCGTTTGTGGTGTAATTATAAGTACTCTTTTACAACCAACTGCATATGGCGCTATAGCCATAACACCAGTTTTCCCTACCCCAGTAGGTAGTACGACCAATGTTTCCCTATCATTATAGTCTTCACTATAATACTTCTTTATAGCAGCATAACTCTTAATTTGTGGATCTCTCAAAATCGGATTGTTAGCGATAAACGGATTAGCAGATATAAAATGAGACATTACAACTCCTCCAATACATTTTCTTTCAGTATATCAAATATATTGGTAATCAACAATTATAGCTTTTTTATTATGTTAATTTACTTATGAGCATCAACTACTTTGCAATCGAGTAGGGAGAAATTTCTTCTCCCTCTCAGTCGAGTAGCCCAGGGGAGTTTCACCCCTAGGCTCTCACGGAACCGTATGTGAATCTCTCGATTCATACGGCTCTTATCATCCACCTTATGGCATCCATCCGAGAACCCAATGTGTAAACATTCTGGGTTCTCTTTTTGATATGTCTTTCTACCATTCCTCTGCCAGCTTTCTGTGTCCACTGAATCGCTTGTATTTCTGCATTGCCCATTTGACCAGACTTCTGTTCAGGCAGTCCATGGTGTACTTCATTGCGGAAGGGCAGCATTTCTTGAAGTAATTCAACCATCCCCGAACCATCGGATTAATTGCTTCCGCAATCATTTCGATTTTGTTTCCTGAAAGTCTGTGCAGGTTCATCGCCTTCACCTTCTCCCGAAATGCTTTTCCCAATTTCAAGCTCATTGCCGGTAGGAAGTTGAACTTCAGTCTGCCCAACTTGTCTTTGATGAACTTTTTCTGGAACGTATAGCCCAGAAAGTCAAAGCGCGTCACCGGGTATTCCCTTGTTCTGTCCTTATCCTGGCAGTACACAATCTTGGTTTTCAAGGGATGGATCTCCAATTTACATTCCTTCAGCCGTTTTTCCAAACTGCTAAGAATTTCCATTGCTTCTTTCTCCGATTTACAGTGAATGATGGCATCATCAGCATACCTTTCAAATGGCGCGTCCGGATAACGTCTCGTTATCCAGACATCAAACGCATAATGCAGGAAAAGATTGGTCAATACAGGACTGATAACACCGCCCTGCGGTGTTCCGCATTCTCTTTCTGTCATTACTCCGTTCCCATCCATGAAAGGCGCCTTCAGCCACCTGTCCACATAGATTTCTATCCAGGGTTCCTTTGCGTGCTTGCGCACGGCTTTCTTCAGCAGTTCATGGTCGATGCTGTCGAAAAGCCCTTTGATGTCAAATTCGATGACATAGTTGAACTTCCAACACCTTTGCCTGGCCTGTCCAACTGCATCTACGGCTGATTTACCCGGTCGGTATCCGTAGGAATCCTTGTGGAAGATTGGCTCGACATCCGGTTCGAAATATAACTTTGTGACCATTTGCGCCACTCTGTCTCCGATAGTCGGGACACCTAGTCTTCTTACTCCACCCGTCTTCTTGGGAATCTCCACCACCTTTACCGGTGGTGGGAAATAACTGCCCGAACTCATCCTGTTCCAGATTCTATACAGATTTCCTTTCAGGTCTTCTTCGAATTTTCCGAAGTCCACCCCGTCGATCCCCGCACTTCCTCCGTTTGCCTTGACTCTTTGGTATGCAGTCAGCACAACTTGTTTGGATATCGCATAAGGTTTGCTATTACTCATTTAAATCCTCCTGTTTCCAGTTGTTCAAAGATTCTAGCTGAATGATACAACCCCTTCACTCCGTTGCCATTACAGCAACTTCATCACTACTACGGGTTGTTCCGCCCCTGTATGGCGCATCGCTATTTTCGACCTCACCTTTCTTTGGCTTGTGTCTTTTCACTTGTCATCACCATTCAGGTTCCTGTGTTCCACATCAAAGCCTGTCATGTGCTCATGCCTTCTTCATACCGGTTGCCGAACAGACAGCATTTCAGGACAGCTTCCGTTCTTCTCCTTGGATAGTGGTGGAACCCAAGTTTTGACAACATTTCACACTATCGATACCTCGTCAAAGGTTCACTTTCGTTCATCTTCACATGACTTACGTGACTATTTATATAGCCTTTTCCCTTATCGCTCACTAACCACGGCTCTTGACCGTAGCAGCATAAGGTCGTTTGACAAGTTTTCCTGACCAATCCTTGTCGAAGGGCCTACCTTCATCTTCGATGCAGCTTTACACAGCACACCACCACCGTGTATACCGTTCGGTGCACGGCGGTTCAATCGTTTTAAGTGCGTTTGCCAAGAAGCTCGTATCGAGCCTGGATATCATAATATCCGGCTCGGACGAGCTTTTCGTTTGTGATGGAACGGGATAGTACTGCACTACCGGCGATTCGCCAATAGCCAAGTCTCGTATTTCCCCATTGGTAAGCCTGCTCTTTCGGAATCCCAAGCTTTTGCAGGTTCTGTACCCTTGTTTTGGGTTTCTTCCACTGCTTCCAGATGTACATCCGGAACCTTCTCCTCAGCCATTTATCCCATTCTAATGCAATTCGCTTCATGTCTGCGATGTGGAAATAGCCCAGCCAGCCACGAATATAGACTTTCGTCTTTTCCATGACTTCCCGGACATTCTTTCCCTGGTTTCTTTTCGTCAGTTCCTTCAGTTTCACCCTGGCTTTAGCCAGGGAATCCCTGTGTACTCGGATGTAGTTTCCTTTCCCGTTCCTTCCGAGGGCGAAACCCAGAAACTTGAATTTCCTGGAGTAGATGCTGATGGCTTTGCTCTTTTCGAGATTTAGCATCAGCTTCAAGTTATTCTCCAGATATTTCCGACTCGATTCCATCAGGCGTTCTGCCGCTCTTTTGCTTCTGCCAAATACCACAATGTCATCCGCATAGCGGACTACCGGCACCACTCTGCGCTTCATCTCCTGATCGAACTCGTTCAGGTAGATGTTTGCCAGAAGTGGCGATAACGGCCACCTTGCGGTGAGTCTTCCTCTGTTTTACAGAAGATGTTGTTCTCCATGACTCCGCTCTTCAGGTATTACTTGATGAGCCCTATCACACAGGTATCCTGGATCTGATTTCTCAAAAGATTCATCAGCAATTTGTGGTTCAGGGTATCATGGTACTTTGACAAGTCGACTTCCACCACCTGGGTGTAGCCCTCTTCAGCATAGCTCTTCACCTTCTGCATGGCTTGTTGTCCACTTCTTCCCGGGCGGTAGCCATAGCTACCGTCCAAGAACAATGGCTCAAAAATGGGTTGAAGCTTTTGCTCAATCGCTTGCTGGATGATGCGATCGATGACCGTGGGTATTCCTAGCTTGCGTTCTCCGCTTCCATCTGGCTTGGGAATTGACTTGCGACGCACCGGGCTGGGCTTGAAACTTTCATCCCGAATGCTCGACAAGAGTTCCTCAAGGAGGCCGGCTGCACCGTCCCCTTTCTCTACTTTCCCGAGAGCCGGTGCTCCGCGCTCCCGCATACTCTTGACGTTCCACGCTATCCCATTGCGGGCAGCCCTTTCGGTTTTCTGCTTTCATCACACCGGCCTCCTTTCAGTCTTTACTCGAGACTAACGATTGTTCAGTCCTTCCCGAAAGGGAACCTTTCGGTACTATGACCTCTGCTGACTTCTCACAGCAAGCTTTACGCCATCCTTCGGATGATTCCCTAATGGATGTCTGTGAGACCTCCCCGGGTAAGAGCGATAACCTTCATTCCATCTAGTCGCCTCATTTACCGTATGGGATTCGGGTAGCATTGGACTTTCTCTTGTTGGGCAGAGTCGTCCATCCCAATTCGGCCTTGTATGAGATTTCTGTTCGTCGACCCGGAACTTTGCCCGCCAGAACTCGGCGTTCTGACATCCGGCTTCCTTCAGATTCCACCTCGCGGTGGACACCCTTGCCTTCGGCTAACGCTTCCTGCTACCGAGCGCGTAGTGGACTTTCACCACCAAGTTATCACCCATGCCGGGCACACCCATGATAAAAACCAATGGAATTCCATTGGTTTTTTTATTTGCTCTAAAACAGCAAATCTGTTCCATTAAACGATTTACTGTATTCACGCTGAAGAAATCATCCGATAATCATGTGATACAATATTCATTGAATATCATGTACAAATATAGTAAAAAGGATTGGTTTAAAAATTTGAATAAACTTTGGACGAGAGACTTTAAAATCATTACCATCGGTTCCATCATCTCCATGCTGGGTAACTCCATTGCAGGATTTGCCATCGGACTTCTGGTTCTGGACTATACAGAGTCGACACTGCTTTTTTCTCTCTTTATGGTCATCTACAATATGCCTAAAATCGTCGCTCCGCTTTTTGCAGGACCTTATCTTGACCGGTTTTCCAGAAAAAAGGTGATCTATAATCTGGACTTCCTCTCTTCAGGAATATTCTTCCTCATGTACCTGCTCCTCAGAGCGGAATGGTTCAACTACCCCGTTTTCCTCGTGATCGTACTGATCATCGGAACCATAGATGGCATCTACAGCGTTGCTTATGAAAGCTTTTACCCGAACCTTGTATCCAAGGGTAATTTCTCAAAAGCCTACTCCATCTCCAGTATGATTTATCCTCTTGCAGCCTTCATGGTTCCTGTAGCATCCTTCATCTATACGCAGACAGGCTCGGCTGCTCCGCTTTTCGCATTTAATGCGGTCACTTTCTTTGTTGCAGCGGTATTTGAAACAAAGATCGGCTATACTGAAAAGCATATTGCAGAAACAGCAGATCAGAATAAGGGTTTCTCCATGATTTCCTACAAAACGGATTTCAGAGAAGGCATTCAGTATATGAAACAGGAAAAAGGGCTGACCATCATCACCATCTATTTCTGCATCACCATGTTTGCATCAGGGGGAGTTCATATCCTTCAGCTGCCCTTCTTCAAAAACAACCCGGAACTCTTTTCCAATATTCCTATAAATGTTGTGACCTTATATACCATCATCAGCAGCTTCGGTGTGCTAGGAAGACTGGCTGGAGGTTTTATACACTATAAATACAAATATCCAGTGGCGAAGAAGTTTCTCATTGCCATTACGGTATATACGACCATTTCGGTTCTGGAAGCTTTCCATCTCTATTTCCCTGTACCAATTATGATGTTCACGTTCTTTATTATCGGTATTATGGGTGTAACCTCATTCAATATCAGAATCTCCGCAACACAGTCCTATGTTCCGGATGAACGAAGAGGAAGATTCAACGGTACTTTCCAGATGATCGTGTCTGCAGGTAATATTCTGGGACAGCTTCTGGCGGGTGTTCTTGGTGAAATCTATCCCGAGAGAAATATCATCACCATGTTTATGGCAATCAATCTTCTGGCAATCATTTTCATCATGTACAACAAAAGAGAAGAAGTCAAAAAGATCTACAACAGAAGAGTCTAACTCTTCTGTCTGCAGATCTTTTTCTTTAGTCCTATTACTCTTCCACGGACAGGTGCAGCGCGATTTTTTTAATCAGCCTGTCCATATCCTCAATGTCTTCCTTCAGCTCCAGAGAGTTCACGACAGGCATTCCATCATGATCCACTTCACCGTAGGTTTCAATATCAATCATTGCCTCATAGAGCTCCCTGCTCTGATCTTTGGCTATGCGTATGAACTTCAGAAGTTTTCTGAGCTCAAGATCGCTAAATTCCATCATTACCCCACCATTTCTTTATTCGTTTATCCTCATGATACCATAGTACGTTCTAACCAGAAAGAAATAATCAGAAAAATTTCAACAATGACGTTCATATTGATATGGTATACTAAAATCATCATTGTATGATCAGTTTATTATTTCTTTCCGATCATACATGAATTGAACTGCAATCATTTATCTTTACTAAACGATAAAGGAGGATCCTCGATTTCACTTGTATCGAGAAATTATTATGATGAATTATAAGATTTTAACTGACTCCGCCTGTGATATCCCTTTCGAGCTGCTTTCTGAGCATAATGTCGGTGTCATTGGTATGGTTGTGAATTATAACGGAAAAGATTATGTGGAAGACAACTGGAAAAGCATTAATGCAGAGGCTTACTATAAATCACTGAAAGAAGGCGCCACTCCAACCACAAGTCAGATCACACCCAACCGTTTCTGCGAATTCTTCAGACCCTATCTTGAAGAAGGCAGAGACGTCCTTTATGTCGGGTTTTCCTCAAGCTTAAGCGGAACCTTCGGTGCTGCCAATATCGCAAAAGGCATACTTCAAGATGAATATCCTGATAGAAGAATAGAACTCATCGATTCCATGTGTGCTTCTGCTGGAGTGGGACTTCTCGTTCTCACCGCAGCACAGCTTCAGAAAGAAAACAAGTCCATGGATGAGATCATCCTTCAGCTCGAAGGAATGAAGTTTCAGATCAATCATATCTTTACCGTAGATGATCTGAACCATCTGAAAAGAGGCGGAAGAGTTTCCGGTTTCTCAGCTGCCATGGGTACGATGCTGAACATCAAACCGATTCTCTACATGAGCAGAGAAGGAAAGCTTCTGAACATTGAGAAAATCAAGGGAAGAAAGAAATCCATCCATGTTCTGGCAGATTATCTCGAGAAAGGCAAGAACGGGCATGAATCGACTCCGGTCATCATCGCTCATGGAAACTGCCCAGACGACGCAGATCTTCTGAAGAAACTCATTATAGAAAAGAATCTTTCTTCCGATGTGAAGCTTGTGAATATGGGTATGACCATCGGAGCGCATACTGGTGCCAACGTCATCAATATGGTCTTTCTAGGAAAAGATAGAGAAGAAACCGTAAATAAGTCATAGTGTGAATAATATTCAGTCAAAGTAAAAGGGAGCTTTAAGCTCCCTTTTACTTTGACTGATTTATATAGCACTTCCTGAATTTATGAAATCTCTTTTCTTCTATACTTCTTCCTCTGCATAGATACTGATGACATTCTTAAGCACTTCCACCGCTTTATCCATGGACTCTGCAGATATGAACTCATATCTGCCATGGTAGTTTTCTCCGCCGGTGAAAAGATTCGGACAGGGCAGCCCCATGTAGGAAAGCTGAGCACCGTCTGTTCCGCCTCTTATCGGCTTGATTACCGGTGTGACACCAGCCTTTTCCATGGCGAGCTTCGCATTCTCCACGAGATACATATGAGGCTCAATTTTTGTCTTCATGTTTTTGTACTGATCATGAATCTCCAGAGTAATTGTGCCTTCTCCATACTTTTCATTCAGTTTTTCCGCAGCTTCCTGCATCTTCTTTTTGCGCTCGGCAAATGAATCTTCAAAAAAGTCTCTGATGATATAATCAAGACTCGATCCGTCAACATCTCCCTTGAACTCATTCAGATGATAGAATCCTTCATACTCTTCTGTATGTTCAGGAGTATCCTTTCTGTCAAAGAAATCCGCATATTCCATGGCGATGAATATGGAATTGACCATTTTATCCTTGGCAGTTCCCGGGTGCACATTTCTTCCTCTGACCTTCACTTTTGCTGAAGCCGCATTGAAATTCTCAAATTCCAGTTCCCCAAGTGGTCCGCCATCCATGGTGTAGGCGATATCTGCACCAAAGGCCTTCACATCAAAATGATGAGGTCCTCTTCCGATTTCTTCATCTGGAGTAAAGGCAACATGGATATCTCCATGTATGAAATCTTTATGCAAAGAGATGTATTCAAGCACTTCCATGATCTCCGCAATGCCCGCTTTATCGTCAGCACCAAGAAGAGTCGTACCATCAGTGACCATAAGCTCCTGTCCGATATAACCCGTCAGTGCCGGAAACTCAGACTCTTTAAGGATGATTCCGTTTTCTTCATTGAGAACCAGATCTCCGCCTTCGTATTTCACGATTCTGGGCTTGACGTTTTTTCCGCTCATGTCCGGTGAGGTATCAAGATGCGCAAGAAGTCCGAGTTTTTTCAGCTTCTTTTCTGTGTTGCTTTTCAGGTAGCCGAAAAGATATCCGTTGTCGTCCAGAACAGTCTCAAGTCCCAGAGTCTCCAGTTCTTTCTTCAGCTCATTCGCAAGGATCATCTGTCCTGGCGTGGATGGAACACTTTCGCTGTTCTCATCAGAGGTTGTGTCATACTGCACATACTTAAGTAATTTTTCTACTGCACTCATTCCATTTCCCTTCCTTTATTATATTGTTTTACGTCAGATCATGATTTTCTTAAGTTAAAGCTTAGGGTTGTAGATCCTTCTGCGATCAAGAGAAAAAATCATCTCCGAAAAACTGCCTGGCTCAACATCTCTGACCGCCTGTGTGAAATCATAGACTCTGGCATCGATCATATCGATGTGGTGAAGAAGCTCAGCTTCAAGAAACATCGGCTTTACAGGACTTCCGTATTCAGGTTCATAGTGGTGGGATAGAATCATATGCTGAAGCAGCATCCTTTTTTCATCCGGTGTATTCAGTCTGTCGCAGATCCTGTCCACATTTTTGACACCGAGGGATATATGCCCAAGGAGATTGCCTTCAATGGTGTATTCCGATACAATGCCCAGTTCTGAAGATTCCATTTCATTCATCTTCTCCAGATCGTGAAGGATGATTCCCGCATAAAGAAGATCCGTATTGACACTGCTGTAGATTCCAGAAATGCTCTCACCAAGCTTCAGCATGGTCAGTACATGATAGAGAAGACCTGAACGGATAGCGTGATGATTTCTCTTCGCCGCCGGATAATACATGATCTTGTCCTTCTTCTCCTCGACTGCTTCTCTCACAACATTTCTGATGTCCACATCTTTTATGGATGCGATATATTTTCCGATTTCCTGGAACATGAATCTGTTGTCCAGAGGTGCGGATTCAACAAAATCCTCAGGGTTTGCACTGTCTTCAGGAACTGCCAGTCTGATTCTGTCGACCTTGAACTGGTTACTGTTCATGTAGCTTGTAACCGTTCCTCTTACCTTGACCAGATCGCTCTCCTTGAACATATCTTCCATCTCCAGAGGGACTTCCCACAGTTTTGCGGAAATCTCACCAGTTTTATCTCCAAATATAAAATCCAGATATTTTTTGTCTTTTGAATTGGTGGTTTTAAGATCGACTCTCTTCACGATGAAGAAACAGTCAACGCGGTCTCCAACCAAGAGATCGCATATTTTTTTGCTTGCAAGCTCCATATCATTCTCCTCACTTTGAAAAATAGGTTATAATTAAGTATACATCAAACGGTCAGATGAGCACGAAATTTTTACGATATTGATTGTATATTTGACCAGAAAGGATGATCGCTATGGACATCACCCTCCCAAAAGGTGTTAGTTATATCATTAAGGAACTGAATAAAAACGGACATGAAGCCTATGTCGTAGGTGGCTGCATCAGAGATGTCCTGATCGGTCTTACCCCAAAAGACTATGACATCACAACATCTGCAGCTCCAGAAGAAGTCATGAGCATCTTCAAAAAAACAATTCCTACAGGACTTAAACACGGCACTGTGGAGGTGGTCACAACCGACGGGATTTATGATGTCACCACCTACCGTGCTGACGGAGAATACATCAACAGCAGATATCCCGCCAATGTCATATTTATAGACGATCTTGTGGAGGATCTTAGAAGACGTGACATCACGATCAATGCCATGGCCTACAATACCGAAAAAGGGATCATCGATCCTTTCAACGGTACTGAAGACATCAAAGGAAGACTCATCAAGGCTGTGGGAAACCCTATCCTTCGATTCAAAGAGGATGCCTTGAGAATTTTAAGAGCAGTAAGACTGGCCACAACGCTTAATTTCAATATTGAGGAGAAGACGCTCCTTGCCATAGTGGAAACGATGGATGGACTCCGCTTCATCAGTGTAGAGAGAATTCGCGAAGAACTGGACCGGATTCTGCTCTCGAAAAATCCCTCAAGAGGAATTTCCATGCTTTTTCAGCTTGGCATCATGAAGTATGTTCTGCCTGAGGTGATGAGTATGGCTGTATTTGACCAGTTCAATCCACATCATGACAAGGATGTACTCGGTCACACGCTTGAAGTCCTTGAACATGTACCGGATAAGCTTCATCTGAGACTTGCTGCACTCTTCCATGACAGCGGCAAGCCACAGACCTTCACCGTGGACAGAAATGGTATCGGTCATTTCTACGGCCATGAGGAGAGGTCAGAAATGATTGCAAGGACAGCCCTTGAAAGACTGAAATATGATCATAAGATCATCCGTAAGGTGACGAAACTGATTTCCTACCACATGGTCAGTACAGACATGAAGAATGAGCTGAAGATGAAAAAACTCATCAATCATCTCGGCCAGGAAAACATCAACGACCTTATTGAACTTAAAATTGCGGACTTTGTGAGCAAACCCGAAACCAGCAGCAGGAAACTGTTCGAAATCAACGCTTTCAGAGACCGTATGACAGAAATCACATTGAGAAAAGATCCGCTGAACATAAGAGACCTGGCTGTAAACGGACAGGATATCATGGAACTCGGTATAAAGGAAGGCAGAAAGGTAGGAGAAATACTCAATACTCTTCTGGATGTCGTTCTTAAAGAACCTGGACTTAACGAGAAGACTACACTATTGAACATGGTGCGCAAGGAGCTGGATGTATGACAGAAAATGTAAGAAACACCATCATCACAATGATGATCATGGGTATACTGGGATTTGTCCTGAAAAAAAGTGGAGTAACCGATAAGAGAACGGATAAATTTCTTTCGCAGCTGCTGGTCAATTTCTGTACACCAGCTGTAATGATCTATATCACACTGACAAACTTCAGTATCTCCACTTTTCAGAATTCCTATAAGGGCATTCTGATCGCCATCGCCTCCATGATTCTCATCAACATCATCGCATTGGGTGTTTCGGGTGCTCTCTCCTTAAAAGGTATGGAAAAAGGTGAATTTATCTCCATGGCCACTTTTTCCAACACCATATTTGTGGGTCTGCCTCTGATTACCGGAATCTTCGGGGAAAAAGCGGTACCCTATCTTATGCTTTATTACATAGCCAACACCCTCACCTTCTGGACTCTTGGCATCTATCAGCTTGTGAAAAGCTCAGGAAAGGCCTTCAGCAGCAAAAATCTGATGAAGATCATCAATCCGCCCATACTCGGATTCATCGCAGGTATCCTTCTCCTCTGGTATAATGTCAGCCTTCCGGTATATGCCATGGAGAGCATCAATTACTTAAGACTGATGCTTACACCACTGTCACTCATCTTTATGGGCAGTACCATAGGTGATCTTAAAATGAGTTCTGTGGGCAGTCCAGTAACGACGGTACTGATACTGATCATGCGATTTGTTCTTTCCCCTATTGCATGTCTTCTGATTCTAAAGGTTACCGGTATGCCAGAAGATCTAACCAAGGTGTTTATCGTATGTGCCGGGCTTCCGGTCATGACAAACATCTCCATCGCAGTAGGAAAGTATGGCGGCAATCCATCCTACTCCTCATTCATGACAGCTCTGTCATCCATCGTATTTATATTCGTTGTTCCCTTTTATATCAAGCTCTTTGAATTTATTTAATCGAAATCTGAGGATGAGTGAACTCATCCTTTTTATCTGCAATTAAAAGAACATATGTTTAATAATATATTGTTGAATAAGAACACACGTGCTATAATTGAAGAAAACAGGAGGTGCTTCATATGGATATTCTAGATAAAATCAGGATTCTTGCCGATTCCGCAAAGTACGATGTTTCCTGCTCTTCCAGCGGCAGTTCAAGGGGCAGCAAGAGCGGTGCTCTTGGCAGCACCTCCCCTTCGGGTATCTGTCACAGCTTCACTTCGGATGGAAGATGTATTTCACTTCTGAAAATCCTCATGACCAATTTCTGCATCTATGACTGCGCATACTGCCAGAACCGTATCAGTAACGATATAGAAAGAGCGGCATTTGCACCGGAAGAGCTGATCGCACTGACCATGAGTTTCTACAGAAGAAATTATATTGAAGGACTGTTCTTAAGCTCAGGTGTCATCATCAGTCCAGACCATACCATGGAGCTTATGATCAGAATCATAAAAACCTTAAGGCAAAGAGAAAAGTTCAATGGATATATTCATATAAAAATCATTCCTGGAGCCAGCAGTCATCTCGTTCATGAAGCCGGACTATATGCTGACAGGGTAAGCGTCAATATCGAGCTTCCAGAAGAGGCAAACTACAAAGCGCTGACTCCGGAAAAGAACAGGGCTTCCATTCTTAAACCCATGAAACAGATTGCTGAGAATATCACCGAAAACAGTGAGGAAAAAAGACTCTCCAGGTACATCGAGAATTTTGTACCCGCAGGTCAAAGCACTCAGCTCATTGTCGGCGCAACGCCCACAACAGATGGTAAGATCCTCAGCCTCAGTCAGGGACTCTACAATGACTATAATCTGAAGAGAGTGTATTACTCCGCCTATATACCTATAAGCAGCAATAAGCTTCTGCCCCAGCTCTCAGCACCTCCTCTTCTTCGCGAACACAGAATCTATCAGGCAGACTGGCTTCTGCGCTTCTATAAATTCACCGCCGATGAGCTCCTGAAAGAAAATGAAAATCTGGATGTAAATGTCGATCCCAAAACTCAGTGGGCTCTATACCATATGGAGCTTTTCCCTGTGGAAGTGAATCGGGCAAGCTACGAGATGCTTCTGAGAATTCCCGGGATCGGACTCACATCAGCCAAGAGAATCGTAAGAGCAAGAAAACTTTCATCACTCACCTACGAGGGGCTGAAAAAAATGGGTATCGTCCTTACTCGGGCAAAGCACTTTATTCTTGTAGGCGGGAAATATCATGGAAATTTCGCCATGAAACCTGAATTTATTTATGAGGCCATCAGTGAAAAGAAGGATCAGATTCAGCTCAGTCTCTTCGGAGAGATCGACAGAAATCTTTCACTCTTGGATCCTGGAGATGAGCTGATGATGAAAAAGGCCGGCATATCCCAGCTGATTGCAGAAAAAGCAATCATATCAAAATCTCTTGGAGGTGATTTCTAAATGGAAGTCATGTTATTTGACGGCTCAATGGAAGATCTTCTGACCGCTGTATACCATGTCTATGTAGACAAAAGGGAGCCTATCCTATATAGAGCATCTCAGTATGAAAGAAATCTCATCGATGAACCAAAGAATGTCGTCTATAATGAAGAGGCTTTTCAGAGAGTAAGGACCTCCATGAGACAAAAATTCTCGGAAGAGACCCTTACTCTCATTTCCTATGCGCTGAATCATAGCGATCTCCATTCTCCAAATCTTGTCCTGAGATATATCATGGCCTGCTTCAGAAATCCTGGAAAAGCGCATGATTATCAGGACGAGCTGGTGATGAAAGTGACAAAACTCTCCAGACAGGTCTCTCTGGAGAGTCACAGATTCACTGGTTTTGTCCGGTTTTCTCTTGTCGGATCGATCTACGTCGCAAAAATCGACCCGGACCATGATATACTTTCCTTTATTGCCCCTCATTTTGCGGAGCGTTTCCATGAAATGAACTTCATCATATATGATGAAAAACGGAATGAAGCCATCGTATCTCAAAATGGATTCTGGGCTCTAAAGAGAGGCCTTCATCTGGATGAATCACTGCTGAAGTCTGATTCCAGTATCGAAAAGTGGCAGCAGTATTTTAATCATATTTCCATAGAATCAAGAGCCAATCCGAAAGCGCAGAAACGGTCCATGCCATCAAGATACTGGAAGAATCTTCCGGAGACCGATCGTAGAATAAATCACAGAAATCCACAATCCGATTAAACTGTTTACCATAATTTGACCTTGTCGATCCTGAGCACTTTAAGCTTAAACTATTATAATATTAAAGTATTGCGATAAATATCGAAAAATTAACCAAAATTCGATGTAGTCATTCTAATGTGTACGTACAGTGAAACATATCGTTCGAATGTTACTAGATAAAATCGTTGAATCACTATAATTATTTTCCTTAATCGTTTAAGTAAATTATTCCAGATACACATTTTTTTGATTATTTATCAAATTTTATAGAGAAAAAGACAAAATCCAGAATCTGGAACACATTCCAGTTCTGGATTCACCTTTAGTCTCTGTCGTTTTCGGATCTTTTCTCAGAGCTTAAGAGAAGATTCAGAATGTAGTTGTTCAAAGAACGATTATCGCCCTTCGCTTCATCCGTGAGTTCTTCTTTCAGGTCCTGAGGTAGTGTCAACAAAATCCGAGTTTTGTCTTTACCAACAGCCATATAAAAACACCCCTATCTTTATTGCGTGATAAATTATAATTATATTATACTTCAATTTAAAAAAATAGAAAAGCAAATTTTGTCAGAATATCTGTATTTCTCGGGAATTTGGTACAGAATAGATATAAATTTCACCAGTTCTCATACCTGTAATTGACTCCAAAGCTTCTTTAT
Organism: Proteiniclasticum sp.; assembly: GCF_032054185.1. Taxonomy (NCBI): domain Bacteria; kingdom Bacillati; phylum Bacillota; class Clostridia; order Eubacteriales; family Clostridiaceae; genus Proteiniclasticum; species Proteiniclasticum sp. The sequence continues at coordinate 25,620 of NZ_DAMBTF010000018.1, read as the reverse complement.
AATACCTAAGCTGCTCCTGGTATCTTTCCACGAGGACATCTGTATAATTTTCGGACACAACGTAATCTGTTTTGTAATCTATTAGTATCAGATTATCGTCTTCTTCAAAGTACGCATCTATTACCCCTATGACCATAACTTCACTTTCTGTCATATTCATCAGGAATTTGACTTCTCTTTTCAGTCTGTTCTCCTTATCCGCCCTGGCCATCCTCTGACCAAGAACGCTGTCAAGAAGCTTCTTGAGTTTCATCGGATCCACAGCATCTGCTTCTTCCCGCCTCAGGAGTTCATCAGCGACAAGCTTATCGAGCTGATTAATGATTTCATCTAGTTCAGTATGGCTGAAATCAATATACTGCATGACTTTATGAAAAGCGGTTCCTTTTTCAGCTGCGCTCAGTCCTACCCGTTTCATCAGAAATGCTGGCCTCTCCAGACTCTCTTCCTGAATCAGGATATCTCCGATATCATCGGTTTCTCTATGCGCAGCAAGTCTTTTGAGCTCTGTGACCGAAATCTTTGATCCTTTTTTTGTATCCTCTAAAAATGCATACTCATATCCAAGCCTCTGACTGATTTCAAAAGCGGAGGTCTCATCTTTCAGAGTATCCAGCGTAAACAGACCGCTCGGTTTGTTTTCTTCTGAGTTTAGATCCCTGAGAATTCCAGACTTCGATCGTATCTCCAGCTTAACCCCTACATCATCACCCAGAGAATAGATTTTTCCATCGGTACGCTGAGCATAGAAACTCTTGTGTTTCAGGAGTACCGACATAATCCAGTCAAGGTAACCACCCGCTTTTTCAACTTTCCCTTCGAGAATTCTGTGACTATCTCCGGCAGAAAGCTCAGTCCATTTTTTGAGACTCTTTTCCATATCCTTGACCTGACCAGTGATGATGAGTTTTTCCTTTGCTCTTGTGAGAGCAACATAAAGCACCCTCATTTCTTCGGATATATTTTCGAGATTGATTTTCTTTCTGATCACTTCTTTGACCAGTGTCGTATTTGTCAGCCCGCGATCAAGATCGACAAAATTCGGTCCGAATCCTAAAGTTTCGTGCAGGATGATGGGTCTGTTAAGATCCATTTTATTGAACCTCTTTGATGTATTCACAAGGAACACTACCGGAAATTCAAGCCCTTTGGATTTGTGTATACTCATGATTCTGACGAGATTTTCATTCTCTCCCAATATCTTTGCCGCACCGATATCACCGGTGGTCCTTTTCAGCCTATCGATGAATCGGATAAAGTTGAATAACCCCTTAAGGGTTGTTTCCTCAAACTGTTTCGCTCTCTGAAAGAGGATTTTGAGATTTGCCTGTCGTTCAATCCCATCAGGCATTGCTCCGACATAATCGAGATAGGAAGTATCTGTATAGAGATACCAGATGAATTCATCCAGGTTCATGTATTTTGATATCTGTCGATACCCGGATATTTTCTCCAGAAAAGTTCTGACCTTGAGCCTTAGTTCATCAGTGAATCCTTCGCCTTTGACCATATTGTTGTAGAGGAATTCCTTGTCATGAACTTTTCTGATTTCAACCAGATCCTCTTCGCTGAAAGAGAAAATCGGACTTCGAAGAATTGCTAGAAGCGGTACATCCTGAAGCGGATTATCAATAATTTTCAGAAGTGACATCATGGTTCTGATCTCTATGGTATCAAAGTATCCGGTGGAACTGTCGCTGTAGGAAGGAATATTTGCCTCATGCAGCTCTTCCAGGAAAATTGAAGAAGACCTCGACGTCGCCCGCATAAGAATTACGATGTCCCTATAGGTTACAGGTCTCAATCCTTTTGTCGACTTATCATAGACCTTAAACTGTGACCGGATGAGGTCATTGATCTTATCCGCAACCATTTTCGCTTCCACTTCAATCGCTTTATACTCAGAAGGATCGATAGATTCACCCTCATCGGATTCTAAGGTCTCTTCTTCATTTTCTTCAGTTCCATCTTCCTGTGAATTCTCTTCTACAAGCATCACTTCTATCTGGTCATTGTCCTGCATATTTTCCGTCTTTTCCTCGACCACATCTTCGAGGTTTTCCATCTCATAATAGCTTGCACCGTAGATGAGCGATTCTTCATCGCTGTAGTCAAGCTCACCGACTCTAAGACTCATAATGCCTTTAAACAGGAAATTGACGCTGGAGAGGATATTCTTCCTGCTTCTGAAGTTCTTGTAAAGCAGAATCTTTCTGCCGTTACTGTTCCCTTTGAGATCGTAGCTTCTGTATTTTTCCATGAAAAGCTCCGGTTTCGCCTGTCTGAATCTGTATATACTCTGCTTGACGTCACCCACCATGAAGACATTCGGATTTTCATCTTCCTTTCTCGATACCATGGAGATGATGACTTCCTGTACATCGTTGGAATCCTGGTATTCATCCACCAGAACCTCTGAGTATTTCATCTTGTATTCTTTCGCGATTTCAGATGGACCTACAGCTCCGTCTTTCTCTGTGGTCAGAATCTTCAGCGCCATGTGTTCCAGATCAGAGAAATCCAAAAGACTTCTCTCTCTCTTCCGGGCATCATACTTCTCCATGAAAAGCTTTGTCAGTTTTTCCAGCGCCCTAAGCTGCGGCAAGGTTTTGTCTATGATCCTGACATTGTCTTCTTCTGATTCCATGAAGTAGCTTTCTTTGAGATCTTTGAAGAACGCTTTATAATCTTTACGGACATTTTTGACTTCATCAGCCAGTGAAGGATCATGTCCTTTTTTGGCATTTTTCAGTTTCGTCCATTGAACAGTATCCAAAAATACTCTAATTTCGTCGAACTTCGGTTCAGCCTTGAGAAGCTCCATGAATCTCATGTAGATGTCGATATCATCTCTCAGCGCTTCTTCATATCCCTTAATGGGCTCGTGAGATCTGGCCGTTTCAAGTGCATCCTCCAATGGGTTCTCGAATGTACTGAGCAGTACGACAATATCCTCTCTCAGGTTTTTAAGTACCGGAAGATCCATAAGCGATTTTTCGCCAAGATCAAAAAGGGCTACCTTCTCTTCCAGCCATTTAAGCGGCCATGGACTGCTCATAATGAAGCTGTAGAGATTGAGCACAATGCCACCCAGATCTTTATCATCCTTCTTTCCGCCGTATGCATCGACGAGGTCGATAAAATCCTTATCCCCCCTCATGTAAGACTCTTCCAGAGCTTCTTCCAGAGCTTCCTCTCTTAATATCGCTCCTTCAGTCTCATCTGAGATTCTAAAGCCCGGATCCAGTCCGATATGATGGAAATTGCTTCTGATCATCTCAAGGCAGAAAGAATGTATGGTGGTTATGCTGCTGCGATTTAAAAGGAGAAGCTGTCTTTCGAGGTTTCTGTCAGATGGATTCTCATCAAGCGCTTTGATGATCGCCTCACCGATACGCTCTCTCATTTCCGCTGCTGCCGCGTTGGTGAATGTGACCACCAGAAGTGTATCAATATCGATTTTATCCTGTGTGATCATCTGAATGATTCTTTCAACAAGTACTGCCGTCTTGCCTGATCCGGCAGCAGCTGAAACCAGAAGATTGCTGCCTCTTGATGTGATTGCCGCCATCTGTTCGTCTGTCCAGTTATTGGCCATTGCTGCCACCCCTTTCCTTCATTTTTGCCCAAAGATCCTCTATAGGTACCGCTTTCAGATTTCTGAAATGATTTTCCTCGATTTTTCCATCGAACTGACAGATGCTCTTATATGTACAGTAAGTACAGGGAATCTTCTCTTTATCCTTATATGGCATGATGGATATATTGCCGTCGAACAGCTCTTTCAGGATCTGTCCGATGCTTTCTCTGACATAATCTCTCAGGATATCAAATTCATCTTCCGTCAGGATCATTTCCTTATTTTTCTCGGATCGGTTTGCAGTTGAGACCACTTCACCCTGCTTGTTGAATTTCGCCGGAATCACCAGAGAAAATTCATCAATATCTCGATCCATTGACCGGATCACCCTCGCGTCCTTAAGCAGCAGACCCTTCAGTTTCAGGCTTTCCATAACCTTTCTCTCGATCTCCTCATCCGTCAGATTGACGCTGCCTTTCACTAATGGATTATCCAATCTGAAATACAGTACCGCTCCAGGGACAGCCTGAGAGCTGAGTATGCTTTCCCAGTTCCTCAGAACGACATCCAGATACACCAGAAGCTGCAGTTGCAGTCCATAAAAGACATCCTTAAGGGATACATCTTTTGCAGATGACTTGTAGTCGATGATTCTGATATAGGATTTCCCATCCATTTCCATGACATCTATACGGTCGATTCTTCCACGTAGCAGTGCATCTTCACCTGTATCAGGTATCTCTATGGACAACGGTGGCAGTTTTTCACCGTCCTTGCCAAAGCCCAGTTCATTGAACATGGGGACAAAGCTTCCTTTGGAAATCTGAGCAGTTATGGTCTCAAGGGACCGGTTGATGATTTTCTTGACCTTCTCCCCCATATGCTTATATCGGGGCGAACTCTTGTAGATCATATTGGTCCTATCGATGGCATCATCAACGAGTCTGTCCACCGCTTCTCTGATATAGGTTTTATCCACCTCAGACATACCAAGCTGCATGCCTCTGATGTCTTCGGTGAACTGATCGATGACCTCGTGCATGAGCGTGCCCACATCAGGAGCCGTCACTTCATGCATCACTCTGTCCTTGGCTTTCAGTCCGTACTGAATATAGTAGGCGAATGGACATGAGGTGAACCGTTCAAGTCTTGAGACACTAAGATACAGCTGGTTGCCATACAGCGCTTTTACGGATTCCCTGCTGAGGTTCATTGAGGTGTTGGTATAGTTTAATCCTTCTCTGGAAATCTTCAGGCGGCTGCTGAACTCTTCGTCCTGACTGAACCACGAATAGACTTCACCCCAAAGTGGATTCACAGGATCACCCTGATAGTTTCTTCTCATTTCTTTGATCAGTTCGTTGAATGTTGCAACCTTGCCCTCCACTTCGATTATACTTCCGCTTTTCTTATCCATCGGATTTTCATATGCGGTTTCTCTTAGAAGAGGATAGAGTTTCTTCAGTCTTCCGATGACAAGGGAAGGTCTCTGAGATTTCCCATCCATATCCGCTCCTACATAGGAAACGGATAGAAACTCACTGGGTATGGTGAATGCTGTATAGACAAGGAACTGTTCATATATGGATCTCGTCTTGGAATCGATAAAGAGCTCAAACCCTCTTTCTTTGAGTTTAGAAATATCCTTGTCCGTAATGATGCCTTCATCAGAGACGGTCTTAGGAAAGATGCCATCATTGACTCCAAGGATATAGAGCCCGCGAATATTATCACTTTTTACTCTTGCCACATCTCCAAGAATGACCTGATCCAGAGTAAGCGGAATCAGTGCGATCTTATAGCTGATCATAGCCTGTCTCAGCATATCACCGTATACTTCCAGTGAGATTTTCTCACTGCCAAGAACACTGACCAGATCGTCAAAAATGGAGATGATTCCCTTAAGAACCTCCTGATATTCCTTTGCAATCTCCATATCGCTGATTTCATTGACCTGCTCAGAAGATCTTTTTATCACGCCATGGTTTTCCAGATGTTCATAGATCAGTTTAGTCACTTCCTGAACATTTTCCGCTTCGGCAACAGATGCCCTCAGTGGACCATAGACCGTTACGATTTTCTCGCGGATTTCGTTTGTTCTGCTCAGGTATTCCCCCCCTAGTGTTTCATCTTGAATATTCGGGTAGGGGTATACCCAGTCTTTTTCAAAACTGCCTCCCTTGATTCCATTTGCAAGAATATAGTTCTCCAGAATATCCACCTCAGGAGCCCCGATATGTGACAGACTCGTCTTCAGCAGCTTGAACAGTGCATCATAAGTGAATCCCTGATCGATGATCTCAAGAAGCGCAAGGATATATTGAGAAAGCGGACTTCCATCGATGTCTCTTCTCTTATCGAGAAACACGGGAATTTCATGTTCACGGAATACCGACAGAATAATATTCTCATAGGCATCGATATTTCTGCAGAGTATCGCAACGTCCCGATAACGTAAGTTATCGTCTTCACGAATCCTTCGCTTGATGTCCAGAGCGATTTTTTCCACTTCGTCGAAACTGTTCTGCGCTTTATAGATACTGACTGCCTTACAGCTGATCTTAAACGTATCATTCGGATAGGTGAAGTATTCCGATTCAAGATGAGCAAGCTCCGCATTTTCCCTGAACCTCAGGGGAGTTTCATCAGGCAGAATCAGAGGCTTTTCTATTGAAGTACCTGTAATTTCGGCAAGCTTGAATATTTTATCTTCAGTATCTCTTGTGATCTGAAATACCTCACCCTTCTCATTGATTTTATCGATGGTCAGCGTCATGATGACTCTTCTGGTATTTTCCATCAGACCCTGAATGAAAGAAAGCTGCATCACAGAGAAATCATTGAACTCATCAATATAAACTTCAGTGTTTTTCAGAAAATCCGCTCTATGGATTCTTTCCAGTGCATAGTTCATCTCATCCATTGCATCGACATACCCTTTATGGACTTCTTTATCGTAAGCACTATATAAAAGAAGAATATCACTGAATTTCTGAGTGAGTTCCTTGTCACCAGACTCTTCAATGGTTTTTCGAAGCTCCTCCATATCCATATTGTATCTTTTCATTTCATCCATGAGATTTTTTGCCATATCAATAAACCCGGGTTTACCAGCAACAGCTTTGAAAAGATTAAGATCGTCTTTGACATCGCCGATGGCTTTTGTCATCAGCATGCTCTTACCTGTATCAGAAATAAGGCTGTGCGTTGCACCGCCAACTGTAGAAAGGACTCTTCTTACCATGGTGCCGAAGCTCATGACAGATACACGAAAGACACTGGTCTGCCCCAAATGCTTCAGCACTTTCTGCTCGGATCTGAAGGTATACTGATCCGGTACCAGCAGAATAATATTTCGGTCAGGATAGTTTTCCATCTGTATTTTTATTTCTTCATAGACCTTGCTTGTCTTTCCGCTTCCGCCTCGGCCGTAAATCATCTTAAGACTCATCATTTCACATCCTTATTTGTTCCAATAATACTTCTTTATTATACTATATTGACTATCCCAATATGCGGACATTTCTCATTTAGTATGAGCCACTTTCTCATGAGTCATTCATTTTTCCGCTATGAACTTCAGTCCTGCAGGCGGCATCAGGTAAGGAGGGTTCCGCTTCTCACGGGTTAATTGAAAAAGTAACTTCCAGTTTGTAATAGTAACTTCCACTGAAGTCGGAATCGAGAGATGGCCTGATTTCAGTGGTTTTTTCTTTTGTTTGTTCTATCCAATATGGCCAGTTTAGTAGTACAATATATCTGATCAGCAGCACAAAACTGAGTCTTTTTGGGTATGGGAAACCGAAGGTCGAATTTCGCTAACTTTTTGCAAGAGTAAATTCCACCCCGTGTTCTTGTGCGATAATCAGATGCAGATGATGCCTCTGGTCAATATTATTTAAGTAGAGATGGGTGCATTATGACTTTATCGGGTGAGATAAGTTCTGCACCCATCTTCTTTACGAAATCATCTCCGTAGATATCCGTAAATGCTTCGTAGGGAGACTTGTCTCCCAGGTTTTTCCGGATGTAGGAGTTCACGGGATTCATTAATAGTGTAATGTGTTCCTGATTAAATCCGTCGAACGAAGTCCCTTTCGGGATGATCCGACGAAGGAGAGTGTGATTGTTTTCTGCTGCGCCTTTCTGGTATGGTGCATGGGGATCACAGAAGAACACGCGAGAACGAAGAATTCCGTCCGGTGTGTATTCAATGGCGGCGGGGTTGGAAAACTCGCTGCCATTGTCTCCAAGCAGCACGGGAAATATCTGCTTAAAACCCTCTAGACCAAGTTCTTCGAATAGAATGTTGAATACGTCTGTCACAGACCGGGAAGTGTTCGCTTCCCGGATGAATGCAAGCATGTACTGAGGTACCACGAAGTGGATAGTGAGAAGAACTTTCCCGCCCTTGGTTCCTTCCACGCTGTCAATTTCGACTACAGGAATACCTGGATTCGCTTCCATGAAGGTCCTGTAGTCGAGATATGTGCGGTTCTCACGGCATTTTCTGTCCACCTTGAATGTTGTCTTAGGCTTGCGCCTGCCCATGCGCACGACTCGAGGCATGTCGATGTTTCTGGCGGAAAAAACACCCTTATTGACATAGTGGTATAGAGTCCGCTCATGCAGCATGACTTCATCGGCTTGGCTGACGCAGATATGGTGAAGAGACTGACCTTTAAGGAGAAGAGGACTGATCAGCGCATCCAGTCTTAATGCGTCTTTCTCGGTAATCTGGAGGCCCTGACGAGCCTCTGAGCGTATGGCCTCATACTCCTTCTGCGCAGCAGAAGCGCTGTATAGCCGTTTCTCTAGAGAGCATTTCCTCCGTGTCTCGCATCCATTGCAGACATAGGGGGATTTGGTGAGTTTCAGACAGGTTTCGGGGGTATATTCCTTGCAGAGTGTGGAACACTCGTAGGAATGGCAGAAGCTGCATGTGCGGTTGCACTTGACCTTTCCGCACAGTGACTGGAAACCGCAGTTCTTCCTCAGCAGGCAGTTGTTGTAGGGCTTCCCGTAACAGCCTGTCTGCTTGAACTGGATATGGGTTTTGACTTCCTTGGATATGGTTCCGGGGTCTTTCCCGAGATCTCCCGCTATGCTTCTGAGGGATTCTCCAGCCTCTAGTCCATGCTGTATTATGATTCTGTCGTCTAGGGTCAGATGTTTATGCTTGTTCGTTATGTCCTCCTGAAGAGGCATCATCTTTTCTCATCTTATCCTTTTGCACAACTAAGTTCCATATTCCGGTTTGCAAAAGTAATTTCCGTTTCTATTTTTTTCAGTGTGGAATTTAGTTTTGCAATCAACACATCCGCTTCTCACGTTATTTCAAACGTTGAATTCTATTGACAGTGCCTTCTCCCCTTGATATAATGTGTTTTGTGGTAATTTAATATTCATTGACTTCGGTATGGAGAACTACTCAAGTGGCCGAAGAGGCGCCCCTGCTAAGGGCGTAGGTCGGGTAACCGGCGCGAGGGTTCAAATCCCTCGTTCTCCGCCATAGAATCGAAAGTTTCGGTTCTTAGAAACCATCTTTTTATAAGATGGTTTTTTCTTTTGCATAAATTGAACAATAAAAATCACCAGAGAGCAGTCAGAATGATCTGCACTCTGGTGATTTGTCTGTTTTAAGCTACTTGGCCATCAGCTCGTCAATTTCCTTCTTCGTTGGGAGTGAAGGCTGAGCCCCAAGCTTTGTACAGGTCAGCGCACCAGCGGCATTAGCCATTCTGGCTGCTTCTCTCAAGTCTCCTGTCTCGGCAAATGCCATGGCAAGAACGCCTGTAAAAGCGTCTCCTGCTGCGGTTGGGTCTACTGCATTCACTTTAAAAGGTGGAACCATTTCATCAAAGCCTTCGCCATACAGATAGGAACCTTTGTCGCCCATCTTCAGTACGACATACTTGGACCCATTACGCTCCATAAGTTTTTTGGAAGCTTCTCTGGCACTGTCCTGATCTTTAGGATAAATCCCTACGAGCGCTTCTGTTTCTGTTTCATTTGGAGATAGAATGGTTACTGGAGGTAGACCTTCAAGGTCATATTTCTGGGCTGGACCTGCATCAAGTACTGTAATGATGCCTTTTTCATTGGCAAGCTCAATTGCCTTTTTATTGGTTTCAAATGGAATCTCAAACTGAAGAAGAACTGCATCGAACTTATCCTTAAATGCATCTTCCAGTTCATCTGGTGGTGTTTTCATATTGGCTCCAGGGAAAATGATCAGACGGTTCTGTCCATTGTCTTCCAGAGTAATGGCCACGAAACCGGTATTCTCGCCTTCTCTTTCTATAACATACTCTGTATTGATTCCAGCTTCCTTCCACTTATCCAGCAGATATTCGCCGTTCGTGTCCTTACCTACTGTTGCATATGCTGCCACATCAGCACCCGCTCTTCTTGCAGCAACAGCAGCATTACTGCCTTTACCACCTGGAGCATTGCTGTAATCATGTCCGAGAACACTTTCACTCGGTTTCGGGGCTCTTTCGCAGCGAAGGATGAGATCCATCATTACACTACCAACCAATAGAATTTTTGCAGCCATTTTTTATTCCTCCTTGATATTATAATTACATCTGTATAAACATTATCATGTATAGAAATTTCCGTCAATTTTGGAACACCCTGATATATAAGGCAATATGGACCATATCATCAATAAGAAAATGCTCAGAAACCACATAGCCGCGTACAGTTGCATTTAAATGACGCACATATTAAATCATCTGCTTTACAGAAATTTAACGATTGAAAGACTATTTCAGAAGATGAAATACTGACATATCCGTAATACACCTGTCCATTTCCGGAAAACAGACGGATCTGTAACCATGTCAATTCTGAAACTCATATTTTCGAAAAATGTACTTGCATTTTGAGAACAAGGAGTGTATTATTTGATTCAATAATTTAATTGCGTTGAAAAGAAATAGTATCTTGTGCAAAACTTTCAGAGAGTTTTTGGTTGGTGTGAAAAAACAGTGGCGCATAAGGGAACACATCTTTGAGCTGTATTTGCGAAATTTATTAGAGTAGTGAATACCGGGAACCTTGTCATCCGTTATCAAGACTAGAGTATGATTGTACTCGAAGAGGTCAGTACCGTGAGGTGCTGATAAAATAAGGTGGAACCACGAAGAGATATCGTCCTTAGTCAGATTTTGACTAAGGACTTTTTTGTTTTTCAAAGCAAAAAAATTAAAAACACATTATTCAAGGAGGAAAAGAAAATGAAAAAAATCATCACACTGCTTATGGGACTTATGCTGCTTGCGGGGTGCTCAGCAAACACAAAAACAGAGGAAGACAGTTTTGAAGCCATCGCCGAAAAGGGTGAAATCGTAGTGGGCCTGGATGACACTTTTGTACCTATGGGATTCAGAAATCAGGACGGTGAGCTGGTCGGTTTTGACGTTGACCTTGCAAAGGAAATTTTTAAACGAATAGGCATCACACCAAAATTTCAGCCGATTGACTGGTCGCTTAAAGAAAGCGAGCTGAACAGCGGCAACATCGATCTCATTTTCAACGGATACACCATAACAGAAGCAAGAAAAGAGAAAGTCAATTTCTCCGATCCTTATATGGATAATACTCAGATCATCATCACGATGGCAAGTTCAGACATCAACACCAAGAGCGATCTTAAAGATAAAGTCGTAGCTGTTCAGAAGGAATCCAGTGCTTATGATGCGGTATCCGCTGAGGAAGATGTAGTCAATAATCTTAAAAACGGCGAACTCATCACATTCGATTCTAACCTCGACCTGTTTCTGGATCTTGAATCAGGCAGAAGTGATGCAATCGTTCTGGATGAAGTCCTTGCAAGATATGTTCTTCTTTCAAAAAATATGGATGAATACAGAATACTGGATGAAAACTTCGGAGAAGAAGAGTACGGAATAGGGTTCAGAAAGGCAGATGTTACACTCCTTAATAAGGTGAACGAGACCCTTGCCGAAATCAAAGCCGATGGAGCATTTGAAGAAATAAAAAGGGTGTATATCAATGATTAATATCATCACATCAAGCTACAGTGTCATTCTAGGCGGACTTGGACAGACCCTGTTCTACTTCATCATCACACTCATTACCTCTTCAGTCCTGGGTGTGCTTGTAACTTATCTTTACAGTTTCCGAAAACTGAAACCGTTCATTTCCGCTTACATTTCTGTTGTCAGGGGCACTCCGCTCCTTCTGCAGCTCATTTTCATCTATTTCGGGCTTCCCTTTTTCGGGATAACCCTGGATCGAATGAGTGCAGCACTGATCGGATTCACTTTTAACTATACTGGCTACATTGCAGAGATTTTAAGGGGAGGCATACAGAGCATACCTCAGGATCAGAAGGACGTGGCGTTCGTACTCGGATTTTCTAAATCCTTTACTTACTACAAGATCCTACTTCCCCTTGCAGTGAGAAACAGTTTCCCCTCTCTTTCAAATGATGTACTTGTACTCCTTAAAGACACAGCTCTGATCTATACTCTAGGTCTGAGTGAGCTTATCAAAGTCTCAAGAACTCTTGCAAACATATATGTTTCAGCGGTTCCGTTCATCCTGGTGGGTATGATCTACTTTATCTTAAGTATCATCATTGAAAAGTCTCTGAAGAGAGTGGAGAAAAGCATAAGGAAGGTGACGATATGAGTTTCAGAGCAGAAAAAATCACAAAATCATATGGTGATCTCATGGTACTGAAAGATCTTGACTTTTCGGTTGAAAAGAACGAGGTGCTGGCCATTGTAGGACCATCCGGCGTAGGAAAATCAACACTTTTAAAGTGCATCGTCAGACTGGAAGAGCAGGATTCAGGAGAGTTCTACCTGAATGATGTTCCTGTGGATGATACAAACAGAACAAAAATCGGACTTGTCTTTCAATCCTCCTCACTTTTTCAGCATCTGAATGTAATGGATAACCTTCTGATTGCCGTACGATACCATAAGATTTATCCGGAGGAGGAAGGCGTGAAAAAAGCGGAGGAACTTCTAAAGGAGTTCGGTATGCTGGAAAAGAAAAAAGCATACCCCTCAGAGCTTTCCGGTGGACAGAAGCAGAGAATCGCAATCATTCGTGCTCTGCTCCTGAAGCCGCTTGTACTTTGTTTTGATGAACCGACCAGCAGTCTCGATCAGGAAAACAAAAACCTGCTGATCGATATCATTCAAAAAATCAAAAAAGATCACGCTATAATTGTGGTATCTCATGATAGTGAATTTATAGAAAAAGTGTCGGATCATACGGTTATACTCGGTAAAGTCTGATTCTAAATGGATGTCAGGATATCTCATCTCCATTAAATATAATTAAATATATATCATGTAGCATTTTATCCTCTAAACAGGTAAAACAGATAAATCACGTAAACTTTATTAACTAACTATGAATAAAGTAAATATTACCCGTAAATTTAATTGTATGCTATTGAATACGACTATCAGTTGGGTTATAGTTAGTACATGAAGTAAATGAAAACTCCCAGTCACGGGAGTTTGTGAAAGAAAAAAACAAAATTTGGAGGAATTAAAGAATGAAACATGAATTACCAAAATTACCTTATGAATACAGTGCACTGGAGCCTTATATCGATGCTCAGACCATGGAGATCCATTACAGCAAGCATCATCAGGCATATGTCGATAAGCTGAATTCCGCTCTTGAAAAATATCCTGAACTGCAGGAAAAGAGCATCAGAGAACTTATTGAAAATCTTGATGCGATTCCTGAAGATATCCGTACTGCAGTAAGAAACAACGGTGGCGGACACCTGAATCATTCCATGTTCTGGTCAATGATGAGAAATGACAGCCAGAAGCCTGAAGGTGAAGTGCTCGAAGCCATCAACAGAAAGTTCGGAAGCATGGAAGAATTCAAGACCCAGTTCTCCAATGCAGCAGCAACACGATTCGGATCCGGTTGGGCTTGGCTGGTTGTAAAGAACGGCGAACTGGAAGTTATGTCCACAGCAAATCAGGACAACCCTGTTTCTGAAGGATATGAACCAATACTTGGCTTAGACGTATGGGAACATGCATACTATCTGAAGTATCAGAACAAGAGACCTGAATACATTGAAAACTGGTTTAACGTGATCAACTGGGAACAGGTTGCAAAGTTCTACGAAGCCGCTAAATAAATAAACCCTTTAAATAATATATATTTTAACTGGCCTTAAGATTAAATTCCGCTGATTCCCCCGGCGGAATTTTTTTGTGCGTAAAAAGAAATACAGATAAAGAAACGGACATACAGAAATTCGATCGTATTCAAAAATATCTGTCAATTATCCTGTATATTTATTCTATAAACTATGTTATGGAGGTCATCATGAGAAATCTGACAATAGACGATTTTAAAAATTTCAAATTCCTTTCAGGGATCGAGCATTCCCCTGATGGAAAGCATGCAGCCTATGTCCTGCATGAAGTGGATATGGAAAACAACAGATATCTGTCCAATCTTCATCTTCTGCAGGTGGACAGCGGCGAAACAAAGAAATTGACTGCGTTCAATAAGGAATCCGGTTTCAAATGGCTGGACGATGAAAACATCATTTTCACCACCATAAGAGATGACAAAGACAAAGAAGAAATGGAAAGCTTAAAAGAATTCACTCAGGTGTACAAGATCAATATCCATGGCGGAGAAGCCGACAAGTATATCCGTTTCAACAAGAAAGTAACAAACTACGAGATTCTTTATAACGGCATGATTCTGGCCTCAGCGTATTATGACAGCAACAGCAAAGATCAGCTGACATTAGATGAAAAAGAACTTTCCGATGAACTGAAAAGACTGAAGGAAGAAAAGGATTATGAAGTTCTTGAAGAAATCCCCTACTGGTCCAACGGAAACGGATTTACTTCAAGAAAAAGAGACCGACTGTGCCTCTTTGATGAGAAGGGACAGTTTGTGGAGTATCTTTCCGGTGAGTACACAAATGTGGAAAGCATTAAACTGAATGAAAAGAAAGATCAGGCTGTAATCACCTCAAGCACCTTTATGGATAAGGAAGAACTCTACAATGAACTTTCAATATTCGATGGTGCCGGTATCGTAAAACTCGAGACTACAGGTCTTGCCATTTCATCCGCCGAATTTCTCTCCGAAAATAAACTGATCCTAAGCGCAACAGATATGAAGATTCTTGGCATCAACGAGAATGCCAAGTTCTACATCTACGATCTGGAAAAGGGAGAACTGAAACTCATCACAGAAGATCTTGATATATCTCTCTACAGTTCAGTAGGAAGCGACTCAAGGTATGGCGGAGGTAAATCCAGAAGAGTGGATAACGGTATGCTCTACTTCACCACGACTCAGGGAACCGACTCATATATCATGAAGGTTGATGAAAGTGGTAAGATCAGTGCGGTCATGACCGAAGAAGGTTCAGTGGACGCCATTAGCGTCCATAACGGTTCCATTCTTTATATCGGAATGAAGAACACTTCACTTCAGGAACTGTACGGGATACTCGATAAGGAAAATCAGAAGCTCACCTCCTACAATGACTGGGTCAAAGAAGAAATCAAGCTTTCCATTCCTGAACCGCTTAGTCTGGAAAGAGAAGACGGAGAATCCATCGACGGATTTATTCTTAAGCCTGTCGATTATAAGAAAGGCACGAAATACCCTGTACTTCTGGAAATCCATGGCGGACCTAAAACCGTCTACGGCAGCGTCTTCTATCACGAACTGCAGTATTTCGCAAACAGTGGCTACTTTGTCATTTTCTCCAATCCTAGAGGAAGCGACGGAAAAGGAAACGAATTCTCTGACATCAGAGGACAATACGGTATGATCGATTACGAGGATCTGATGAATTTCACAGATCTTGCCCTGGAAAAATATGAAGACATGGATAAGGACAATCTTTTTGTCACCGGCGGATCCTATGGCGGTTATATGACCAACTGGATCATCGGGCATACAGACAGATTTAAGGCTGCGGCTTCCCAGAGAAGCATCTCAAACTGGATCTCCATGTTCAATACCACAGATATCGGATTCTACTTCGCTGACGATCAGACTGCAGCTTCACCATGGGACAATCATGAAAAAATGTGGTGGCATTCACCCCTGAAATATGCGGACAACGTCAAAACACCTACACTGTTTATTCATTCTGAAGAAGATTACAGATGCTGGATGGCAGAAGGTCTGCAGATGTTCACCGCACTTAAATATCATGGTGTGGAATCAAGACTCTGTCTTTTCCGTGAAGAGAATCATGAGCTTTCAAGATCAGGTAAACCGAAACATAGAGTGAGAAGGCTTACGGAAATCGATGAATGGTTCAAGAAATTCATCAATCTCACCAACTAATACCGCTAACGTCTACACTCCTATATATTGAACCGGCTTTATGGCCGGTTCTTTTTTTACCGTATCTCTTGTGATATCAGTTTGACATCGGTAAAGATTTCCACTATAGTACTAATAATATAAAATTGCAGGTGGTGAATTTCGTTGAATAAAAATATACTGGTATCCCTCATCAAAAGCTCAAGCGGTGAAGAAACTTGCGATCTTGTTCTGAAAAATGCGCAGATCGCAGATGTCTTCAGCGGTGAAATCCTTCAAAGAAACATCGCCGTTAAAGACGGTTTTATCGTCGGTTACGGTGATCAGTACACAGGCAGAAAAGAGATCGATCTGAAAAACGCCTACGTTGTTCCAGGACTCATCGACGCCCACATCCACATTGAATCCACACTGGCGACCCCCAAGGAATTTTCCAGAGCAGCTACAAAGCATGGCATCACAACAGTCGTTATGGATCCCCATGAGATCGGAAATGTCATGGGCACATCAGGGCTGGATTACATGCTCGAAGCATCGGAAAATCTTCCGCTGGACTTTATGATGATGCTTCCATCCTGTGTCCCGGCAACTGCATTCGAAACATCCGGAGCCATACTCCATGCGGAAGATCTGAAACCATACTACGGTAAGAACAGGGTAGCCGGACTTGCAGAAGTCATGGATCTCAGCTCCGTAAAAAATACATCGGACGATATGATGAATAAGCTTCTTGATGCCCAGGCAAGCAATAAAACTCTCGACGGTCATGGTTCGGGACTGAGTCCAGCCGGCAATAATATCTACCGTACAGCAGGAATCTCTACTGATCATGAATGCACAACCATAGAAGAAGCAAAAGACAGGCTGGAGAAAGGGTTCTATATTCATATCCGTGAAGGATCCGTCGCAAAGAATTTTGATGCACTCATTCCTCTGGTAAACAAAAGCAGCTGCAGACGGTTCACCTTCTGTACAGATGACATCTATATCAGCGATCTCAATGAAAAAGGAAGTATCGACGATATGGTGAGAAGAGCCATACTTTATGGACTCGACCCTATTGATGCCATCAGAATGGCAACGATAAATCCTAGTGAATGTTACGGATTCAAGACAAAGGGTGCAGTTGCACCAGGTTATGAAGCGGATTTTCTGATTGTGGACAGCCTTGACGATTTTGTCATTTCTAAAGTTTTCAAGAACGGAAATCTCATATGGGAAAACGGCGAGCAGAAATTCAGTTACAAGGAAGATAAGCGCGAAGAAGTGACAAATACCATTAAGCTGCCAGATCTTACCAGAGAAGACCTTATGATCACCTCGAACTCAGGTAAACTGAATGTCATAGAAGTTTTTCCCAACAGTCTTCTGACCCGTCGTAGGGTGGTGAATCATGAAAAAAATACACCCTATATCATCTCTCCTGATGAAGATCTAGCGAAACTGATGGTCATTGAAAGACACGGCAATCACGGTAATTTCGGAATCGGTCTCGTCAAAGGTTTCCGCATGAAAAAAGGTGCAGTGGCCACGACTATCGCCCACGACTCACACAATCTGGTAGTGATGGGCACAGATGATCAGGATATGCTTGTAGCCATAAACAGAATCAAAGAAATCGGGGGTGGTATTGTAGTTGTATCAGAAGAGAAGATCATCTCCGAACTGAGACTCGATATCGCAGGTCTTATGTCCAGCGCCCCCCTAGAAGAAATAACAGATGCTCTTTCAAACCTTGAAAAAGCATCAGATGAAGTGTTTGAGCGCGTGGATTTCAATCCGTTCCTCACCCTATCTTTCCTGACCCTTCCTGTAATCCCTGAAATCAAGATTACCGATCAGGGACTTTATGACGCTAAAAATTCACGATTTATCGGAATAGATGAAACAGATTCTCCTGGTGATCGCTAATTAAAAATAATCGAACAAACTGAAAAGCCGGTCCTAAGAGCTGAACCATTAAATCGTTCACTCTTTCAGGCCGGCTTTTTGCTGACTGCTATTCTTTAATCAAGGTGATATTCTGAAGGGGTTCTAAGCTTTCTGCCTCTTCAATCTCTTCAATCTCTTCAATTTTTTCATAAAGAAGACACCTCAGTTTCAGTTCAATGTAGGAATATAATTTATCCCATGAAATCACGGTGAAGTTATGTGCGTATTCCACTGATGAAATGGCGGCGAATTCATCTTTCCCATCCATTTTTCTAAGGAGAAAATAAACGCCCTTATAGTTTATGACAAGAAGACGGTGAGAACACATATTCCTGCTGGTATTCACCTGATTATCCAAGCAGAAATGTCCAATATACTGAATAAGAGTCTCTCCCATACTGTCTATACTTGTTACAGCGTATTTACCCGTGACCCATCGATACCAGACATCATTCAGATTGATGAAATTAAAAAATTCATCATGATGGTTGAGTAATCGTCTAAGTGACGAAATTTCAACTTTTCTTTTTTCCTCAAGCAGATTTCTTCTTTTGTTCTCCTCGTTTTCCATAACTTTTCACCCCAGGCGTTTAATTATCTAAAAATTCTCATACCTAAGTATATCACAGTTTGGAACGGGCAATAATAACTTTAGGAAAACATTATGTAAAGCATTGCGCTCACAAAGATTCAGGCTATATAGAAAAAAGGAAGCAAAGTCTATCACACTCAGCTTCCTTTACCCTATTTTTTAGCCTTTTCCACTCTGACCGATTTCCCTTTGATCTTTCTTTCACTTAGACCCTTCAGTGCAAGTTCGCCTTTTCCGTTCATGATATCAATGTAGGAAACCATATCCATAACCTTAATGATTCCGATATCTTCCGGTTCGATACCCTCTATGGCATTTAGTGTACCAACAATATCTATGGGACGGATTTTCTTCTTTTTGCCTGCATTGATGTAGAGCTTTGTGATGTCGCTATGTGTAATGACCTTCGAAGGTCTGTTTCTTCTCAGATTTTTCTGGAATTCTCTGAATGCGTCTTTTTCATTTTTAAATGGACCGTAGTCAATTGTTTTCAGAGCGCCAAGAGAATGTCCGATATAGCCTTCAACTTCAGATACTTTTCTGGCATCATATTCCGTGATGAAATAGATGGCGAGACCTTCCTTGAAATTTCTGCCGGTTCTGCCTTTGCGGTGAACATAGCTTTCTTTTTCCACGGGAAAATCATAACTCAAGGAAATATCAAGATCAGAAATATCGATTCCTCTTGAAGCGACGTCAGTTGCCACAAGATAGGGAATTTCCTTGTTTTTAAATCGCTCCATCGCCTTCAGGCGATCTTCCTGCATCATACCCCCGTGGATTTTCAAGGCGTCAATATTGGCATCGCCAAGCTTCTGCTGAATTCTGTCGCATTCGTCCTTGGTGTTGACAAAAATAATCATCGATTTCGGTTTTCTGCCGTAAATGGTGGAAAGAAGTGCCTTCCACTTGTCCTTGACGTCCAGCTGATAATGGACTTCTTCGATATTCAGCTCATCATCCTTCGCCGCTTCAACAATCTTAAAATCAGGCGTGATCTTCATTGCCAGATCCCTTACATTCTCGGTAATGGTGGCAGAGAACATCATGGTCTGTCTGACATGTTTAAGGTGTCTCACGATATCCATGACCTCATCGGTGAATCCCCGATCCAGAAGCTCATCCACTTCATCAATGACAAGGTACTGTATGGCATCCGTATATATAGTCCCTCTTTTGATATGATCAAGGACTCTGCCAGGAGTGCCGCTGATGGCCTGATGTCTGTTTTTCATCTCCTTGACCTGCTCCTGGAAAGGCTGCTTTCCGAATACCGCCACACAGGAAAGCTTTTTATATCTGCCCAGAGTGTCATATTCATTTTTGATCTGAAGCGCCAGTTCTCTTGATGGAGCCAGAATCAGTGTCGAGGCTTTCGCCTCCTCCCATCTGGTCCTTTCCATTATAGGCATTAGAAAGGCCAGCGTCTTTCCGCTTCCTGTTGAGGATGACCCCAGAATATTTTCTCCAGCAAGGGCTAAAGGCCCCACTTTCTCCTGTATTTCAGTCAGTTCCTTAAAACCGAGGCTTTCCACCGCTTTTAAGATCTCACTATCTAAATTGATGTTTTTAAATTCTTTACTCATTCTTTCTCCCTGCTGTCAGGCTTACCCTGCTCAGCTTTTTATCATGACTGCATAGACTCATTATGACCTGATTCTCATGCACATCAATCACCTGCAATAAAATAGCATACAATGTTTACCATTCATTATATGATAAGCATCAAGGACATGCAAATTTCTTTTCTCTTATTCAACTGATCTGTTATCTGCCTAAGGACAAAGAAAAACCGGTCTGATTTCTCTGTCTTATCTGAAATCCTGACCACCGTTCACCTGGATCACTTCGCCCACCAGATATTCAGCTTCAGGAGATGCCAGAAAATAGATGACATTTGCTACATCTTCCGCTTTACCCAGTCTTCCCGCAGGTATTCCCTTAACCCAGGAATCCAGAAGCTCTCTGCTTGTAGTGCTGTGAAAATCCGTATCGATGGTGCCTGGAGAAACCGCATTGACCCTCACTCCAAATGGAATCATTTCCTTTGCAAGTCCTCGGGTAAAGGCAAGAAGTCCGGATTTCGTCACCGCATAGGCACAAGCTCCCGGTCCTCTGCCCATATAGGCTGTTATGGAGGTGATGTTTATGATACTCCCTCGACTTTTTTTCAGGTGGGGAATCGCAGATCGTGAAGCGTAAAAGGCACTGTTCAGGTTCAGATCCATAACCCTGTTCCAGTGATCTGTCTCCATTCCTTCAATCGACTTTCTGCCCAGAAGTCCTCCGGCATTATTGACCAGTACATCAAGACGCCCAAAGTGTTCTGATACAGACTAAATGAGCATCTCCACTTCCATTTCTTTTGTCACATCAGCTTTGAAGTATACTGCAGTATATCCCTCTTCCTTCAGTTCCTTTACGGCTTCAATTCCACGCTCTTCATTATTTCCATTTATTGCCACAAGACAGCCTTTTTCTGCGAACTTCCTCGTAGATGCAAAACCTATTCCTCGTGTACCCCCAGTGATCAATACTACTTTCTGCTCCATCAGTTTTCTCCTTTGTTTCTTCTTTTCTGTTATTATATCCTGAACTCTCAAAGAAAATCAAAATCACTCCGTGATATAAAATCTCCTCAATACAGAAACATCCGCACAGCATTTTTTCTGCCGTGCGGATCATCATTTTTCATATTCTTCTGATCAGGGAAAGAATATGCTCAAAGGATCGGAAATCATCATTGCTGAAACTTCTACTGTCAATTCTTTTCCCAAGATTCTCTTCCATATGAATGACCATATTCATCATCGTCAGAGAATCCATCAGCCCATTTTCAATAAGATCTAGATTGTACTGTTCTTCCTTAAGCTCTATTCCGACTGCATCATTCAGTGCATCAGTGACGATTTTTCGGTAATCTTTCATAACGGCTCCTTTCATACAGTAATCTTTCGTTTCTCCATCTATTTAGCCAGAACAGCTGATGCCTCATTCATCCTCTTATACACCTTTTCCATCTGTTCTTCATGGAACATACGGATGGCAGCCCTGTCGATCTTTCCGCTGGTATTGGTCTTGAACTCCGGAAGTATCATGATCTTCTGAGGAATCATATAAAGCGGTAGATTTTCTCTAAGCGCCTTCTTTATCGTGATGACCGTAGTCAGGTGATCTTGAGTTTCTTCCTTCAATGTAATATAGGCAATCAGTGCGTTCACCCTGCCATCTTCTGTAGCCATCGGCCGTACAACACACTGATGGACAATGTCCAGAGAAGAGACAGCAGATTCCACTTCCTCAAGTTCCACACGATTTCCACCGATCTTGATCCGGTTGTCCAGTCTGCCGGAGTAGTAGAGCAGTCCTTCTCTCCTGACCATTAGATCACGTGTATGAAATCCACGTCTTCCATCGGGCAGATGAAAGAATGCCGCATCAGTTTCCTTCGTATTTTTCCAGTACCCGTCACATAGTCTTCTGGAAAGAATGACAAGCTCCCCTTTTACTCCATCCTTCACTTCATAACCATTTTCATCCCAAAGACAGGCTTCAATGGCTGGAACAGGTCTGCCTAAGGGGATGATATCAGTTTTTATGCTGCAGAATTCCTCTTTGGTTATACAGTTGCCCACCGCTACGGTTGTAAGTTCTGTCGATGCATACTGGATACATACAGAGATCTGCGGAAAGCGGTCAAAAAGTTCTCCGATGAGTTTTCTCGAACAGACTTCACCCGCAAGCGCCACGCCTTTAAGCTGCGGCATACTCTCCTGAGAAAACCGGCTATCCGAAAGGAGCATGGCGCAGGTGGTTGCAATTACGCCCAGATAATCCGGCTTCACTTTGAGATAATAGTCGACAAGTCTTCCAGGGTCTTTCTGGATTTCGCAGGGCACCGCATACATCCGGGAACCCATAAGGGTCATCGTACGATACACATGCTGCATGTGAGCTGAGAACATGTACGAAAAGTTGTTCATGACCCTCATTCCCGGACCACCGATATAATAGATATCCGGTGCAGTCAGGAGATTTTCAAGATCACCTAGACAGTTGATGACCCCTTTAGGTGTACCGGTACTGCCTGATGTATAAAGCAGTGCAAGCATTTCGTCATACTTCAGCCAGTGGTTTTTATGGACTCTGTTTCCTAGTCTCTTATCAATGATGATTCCGATTTCCTTTTCGGACTGTCTCTTCAATGGTGTTGAATAAAGAAGATCCGTATGAAAAGCAATGATCAGCTCTGCGTCAGAATCTCTGGCAATGAAATCAGCCCGTTTTTCCGGAACGGATGTGGTCAGCGGCACATAGGCACGACCGGATTTCATGCATGCGAAAAGACAGGTGAGCATATCATTCTCCTTATCCCCAATAAGAAGCACAGAGGCCTTCGGCGATAAGGTCTCCAGAAAATAGGTGGCAAGAGCGTCAGAGCGGGCATGAAGCTCAGAAAAAGACATTGTTATGCCATCCTCATCCACAGCACAGATCCTGTCCGTCTTTGCCTGCTCAATTAATGCTTCCAGTATCATATCAATCCCTCCATAGATTTACTTCAGCACTTCCCTCATAGGAAGATCCGGTTCATGCAGAAGCAGAGTCAGAAT
This sequence comes from Proteiniclasticum sp., assembly GCF_032054185.1. Taxonomy (NCBI): domain Bacteria; kingdom Bacillati; phylum Bacillota; class Clostridia; order Eubacteriales; family Clostridiaceae; genus Proteiniclasticum; species Proteiniclasticum sp. The sequence goes on along the minus strand of NZ_DAMBTF010000018.1, from coordinate 2,579 downwards.
ATTATAGTTGGATGACAGCAGTTTCTCAATCGTGTTCTCACTGAACCGTTTAGTCTGATATCTCAGCTCAAGGGTAACCCTCTCTTCTTTCGGCACATCAAAGATCGCCGCATAAAACTGTGAGACATTGGTATTGGACCAGAACATACGCCCTTTTGGATCTGCATCCACAAAAGCAGATTCATAGTCCATCTGGGAGAACAGAATCCAGCTGTGGTTGAAATTCATGCCATGACTCATACAGAGCGCATAGGACAGCGGAGTGAAATCAAGGCTGCTGTATCTCAGATGACGAAGCATCTCAAGATTATCCTCATAATTCTTTCGGCAGAACTCAGTGAACGATTTACTAGGGTCCACACTGTACATCATCACAGGACTGTTCATCATGCATCCCATGGTACGCCTCAGCACCCCGTCGTTACGTCCATAACTTAAGGTAGCCATGGAAAAGCGTGTTGCCGCGGTAATACTATTTGCCGTCATGGCAGAGCCTGACATAAGTGCAGAAGATACGGATAGTCCATTATCTCTGCAGAAAGAAACAAGCTTTCTGTAAAGATCACCCTCCACAGTAATACTCTTAGTATCGCAGTGAATCTTCATGGAACGGGATCCGGCGGGAAACGAAAAATCCTTATGATATCTGAACACTTTTTTCCAGTATGCTCTGTCCTCTTTGAACTGTGGAGATTTCCGGTAGCTACGCTCCTTCTCCACATGATCCCTGTAGGATCCAGGTTCCTTTACAATACCTGTTTCTCCAGTCGTATAGAATCTGTCCAGAGCTCTGATCTGATTGGCCATCAGCTTCATGCTGTACCCGTCTGTCAGAAAATGGTTCATCTGAATCCAGAGCGTAAATCCGTTGTCTGCTCTTTCAAGAATACGAAAATCGTAAAGCTTATCCTTCAGCAGTCTTACATCATTATCCTTTGCTTTCATAAGCCATGACTCATATGTCTCATCATCATCAAATTTCAGTAAAGGAAACACTTCCTTCTCATATGGAGCGATATACTGTTTCCATTTCCAGGGAAAATGATATACAGGTCTTAGTCTAAATGCATCATTCTTTTCAAGAAGCTGATTACCGATTTTACTTAGAAGCTCAGCCGAACCTTTCTTCCACTCAAAACAGCACGTAAGGGTGTTTAAACGTCCGCTGTTCTTTAAATCGGAATTGGAGAGAAGACCGATAATGAGGGTATACTGTGACATCGATAGCGGAAACAGATCTGGCATGAAACTCCCTCCTCACATAATACTGAGCACTGCAGGCAGCCATAGGCCAAGAAGCAGTGTCCATACGGTAGATACGATCACTCCTGCAACAAAAAGATCTCTGATTTTATAGTACTTTGTTGAATAGGCAACAATCACAACAGGGTCAAATGGAATGAGCAGTACGCAGCTTGCCATGACTGCAACAGAAAATGTCACGATACGCGGATCGAAATCAAGGGATACGGCGAGCCCTGCAAAAGCGACTGCGTAAAGCACCACAATGGCTGATGCCGTCGGAATGAGAAGATGAGTCCAGTTCACAATTGCAGCAATTAAAATAATGAAAACAAAAATACCTGTGCCTACAAATACTGTAGAGACATTTCCGACAATCCAGTCTGTAAGTCCTGTAGATACCAGTGCAGCACCAACGGATAAAATCGCGCTGCAGATCAGGATGGAATCCCATCCGGTTTCTTTTGTATACTCCTTCCATGACATCATGTCGAGTCCTGGAAGGAAAAAAGCTGCAAGAGCGAATACAGAAACCACGGTCACATTAAGCCATGGTACCCATGAAGTAAGAATCCAGAGAATGAAGGTCAGGCCGAGAAGCATCATAGTCTTGATGTCGTACAGGCTGAACTTTTTCTCATGGCTGACCTGACTGAGTGCCAGCTGCATTTTTTCTTCAGGCACATTCTCCGGTCTGAAGAGAAGGTTCAATACCGGAATGGAAATGAAAATCATAGCCAAAGATAGCGGAATACCGATCATCATCCATTCCACAAATCTGATTTCAACGCCGGTCGCCTGCTGGACCAGCTGGATGGATAGGATATTCAGTGAGCTTCCAGCAGGAGTCATCATCCCCCCGTATACCGCACCAAAGGGAACCGCAAGCAGCAGTGCGCGACCGAGTCTGCTTTTTCCAGGCTCCTCACCCATAGCATACAATACCCTTGTGCAGATTCCCGTCATGATGATGGCGCAGGGAACGTTGGAAACAAGAGAAGATATGACTGCTGTGCAGAACATGAATGCTCCGATGAGCAGAACAGATTTTCCATTTGTCTTGCTGAGCATAAAGTATGCAAGGCGATGAGGAAGAGATGATTTAAGAAGAACGATGGAAATTCCATAGCAGGCCATGAGAAAAAGAAAAAGTGTTGTCATGGAACTGCTCAGAGCAACCTGCAGAGGCACAACCTTCATAAGAGATAGAAGAACGATGAGAAGCGGAGCCGTAATCCCGACAGGAATCGGTTCTGTAATAAGCAGGATCATTGTAAGCGGTCATTAAAAGCATGGATTTAAAGCAGTGTGGATCCATGAGATAATCTTCTTGATTA
>NZ_DAMBTF010000017.1:0-55076 GCF_032054185.1 Proteiniclasticum sp. | reverse complement strand
ATCTGCAAGGTTTTTCAATGAAAAAAGGTTTGATTAACTGTCAAAGTCGGGAAATACACCTGTCCATACCAAAAGCATAATCCAAAGACTTTCTTCTATAGAATATCCGATTGATATATTGTCATTTATTCTTCGAAATATCGCACTGGTTTGGCTTTGTCCATGGTATTCCGAAAAATATATTCTCTACACAGTCTATTTGGTGATTTTTCCGCTTCTATATTTTAATTCTTAACCGGCAGAAGAATATCCCATTTCAGAACTTATCCTTTCCACATTCTGTTTTCACACATGCGTGTTATAATAGAAGAAAAGAAGTGAACTTCTAAGTTTGGAGGATATAATGAGAATTGGAATAGGATACGATGTTCATAGATTAGTCGAGGGAAGGGATCTCATCATCGGAGGAATCAATATTCCCCATGTGAAAGGTCTGCTTGGTCATTCGGATGCAGATGTTCTTACCCACGCCATCATGGATGCGCTTCTTGGCGCTGCCGCACTAGGCGATCTGGGCACACATTTCCCGGATACGTCTGAGCAGTACAAGGATTCAGACAGCCTGGTTCTTCTTGAAAGAGTGAAGGAAATGCTGTCAGATCTCAGCTTCAAAATCATCAATATCGATGCAGTGATTATCGCACAGGAGCCTAAAATGAAACCCCACATCCCTATGATGAGGGAGAAACTCTCACAGGTTCTCTCACTGCCGCTTGAAGACATCAATATCAAAGCGACCACAGAAGAAGGCCTGGGCTTTACAGGATCAAAGGAAGGTATTTCTTCTCAGGCGGTAGTCCTCATCGATAAAAGGTACTAGACGGAACATCACTTAGGAGGGAGTTTAAATGGAAACACTGTACGAAAACATCTTTAGAAGGAAATCCACAAGGAATTTCAATATGGACACTCTGGATGAAGCCTCCCTTCTGAGGGTTCAGGAAATACTGAATAAAGCACCGGACCTGTTTGAAGGACTGAAAGTCAATTATCACATCATAAAAGACGGGAAGGATTTTTCCGAGAAAGTTACCGGAATCATCGGTGCCTATACGAAAGTCAATGCACCTCACTACATTGTCATCAGCTGCATCGAGCACTCGGGTTTCCGGCAGGCGACAGGCTATTCTCTGGCTCATGTCATTCTGGCCATGAACGATCTCGGTATCGCCACATGCATCACTTATCCTGGTGTGGATAAATCGGTTATCGCAAAATATGCCGACCTTCACGAGAATCAGGTGCCCATTCTGTTCATTGCATTCGGCAATCCCGAGAATCCGCTGGAACTTTACCCGAAACCGGATTACTTCAAAAGAAGAAGTCTTAATGACATCATCATACAGGGTCCGGTCAAGCGTAAATACAAATATATTCTTGAGGCGGTGCGGCTTGCACCATCCTCATTCAATACTCAGCCCTGGCGTTTCTCGGTAGACGGCAACAGAATCCATATCCTCAGGGTAAAACTGGGATTCATCAAAAGCAAGTTTTTCAGTTCTCTGAATAAAATCGATATGGGTATTGCCCTTGCCTACATCATCATTGCGATCAAATCCAAAGGAATGAAATTCAAGCTCATAAAAGACAGCACACCACATGTGGACATGGAATATATGATCACGGTGGAAATCAGAGAATAGGTTAAACGAAGTGGAGGAACATTTATGAAACTGAAAAAGAAAAACCTGGCTTTCGCAGTGATCTTTACCCTCGTGATTCTTTCCATACAGGTGATGGTCCTGAGTAAACCTAAGACTGACACCGCTCAATAATGAAAAATATGTATCCGGATGATAAAGCCCGAGCAAATCTTTGAGATTCGCTCGGGCTTTAATTTTTATGACAGCTTTTGTGCACACAGCATATCAGCTGAAAGCGCTTAGTTCATGGTGAAGGGTTGATATTTCTTAATCGAGAATGTACTGCACATACATCATTCAGAGACTTAACTCATTTTCCTTCATCCTGATGATCAGCCTGCTGTTCACCTCATCTATTGTGTAGTCGATAAAATGATCTTTCGCATTTAATTCTATAAAAGCCATGGAAGAAAGAAGGTCCCGGTCCATGAGAAAATGAACAGAAAAAACATCTCCTTTTCCGATACGGATCAGAATGGTTGAAACCCGGAAAAACTCCATCTCCATCTTATATCTGAGAATCAGTGGTTTTCCATAGTTATCGATGAAATAGTCCTTGTCCCCTTCACGATCCTTTATTGAACGCAGCTCATACTCACCTTTAAAGATATCCTCAAGTTTAAGCATTTCACTCTCCCCTTTCAATTGAAATCACAACTGCGCAGACAGCTATTTTCTCTGTTACCCCCATTATAGGGTAATCCGAGTAAAAGAAAAGTTCCAAAGACTGAATTAACAAATTGGACAAAAAATCTGCAGAGGATATCAGATATTCCCCTGCAGATTCTACAATTTCTTATTTTAAGGATTAGACTTCTTAGTAGGCTTTACCCCAGTACACTAATGTATCGGTTTCTTTCCCACAGCAGATACAGGTATCACTTACTTTTTCCTGTTCGAATGGCATGCATCTTGAGGACAGTCCATAAACTTCCTTGACCTGTTCTTCACAGGCAAGTTCACCACACCACATAGCCTTGATGAAACCAGGCTTGTTGTCCGCAGCATCTCTCATTTCTTCTGGAGTAGTCGCAACTGAAGTCATGTTCTCCATTCTTGCCAGCGCTTTCTCGTATAACGCATCATGGATCTCATTGAGGAGCTCAGGCACCTTTGTCTCAAGATCGTCCATGGATACAAAGATCTTTTCTCTCGTATCTCTTCTGACCAGGACTACCTGATTGTTTTCGATATCCTTAGGTCCTACCTCAAGTCTTAGCGGAACACCCTTCATCTCATATTCGCTGAACTTCCAGCCTGGCTTCTTGTCTGAAGCATCAACCTTGACTCTGGCAACTTTTGAAAGTTTTTCTCTCAGTTCTTCAGCCTTCTCAAGAACGCCTTCCTTATGCTGGGCTACAGGAATGATGACCAGCTGATGAGGTGCAACTCTTGGTGGTAGAATGAGGCCTGAATCGTCTCCATGAACCATGATGATGGCACCGATGACTCTTGTGGAAAGTCCCCAGCTGGTCTGGTGCACATGACTGAGCTTTCCGTCTTTACCGGTATATCGGATGCCGAATGCTTCAGCAAATCCCTGCCCGAAATTATGGGAGGTACCGGACTGCAGTGCCTTACCGTCATGCATAAGCGCTTCTATGGTATAGGTGGCTTCAGCCCCTGCAAACTTCTCCTTGTCTGTTTTTCTTCCTTTGATGACCGGGATAGCAAGGAAATCCTTCATCATATCCGAGTAGACATTCAGCATCTTGATGGTTTCTTCCTGTGCTTCTTCAGCAGTTTCATGGATGGTATGACCTTCCTGCCATAGGAACTCTGAAGTTCTAAGGAAAGGCCTTGTGGTCTTCTCCCATCTTATCACGCTGCACCACTGGTTGTACTTCTTAGGCAGATCATTATAGGACTGCACGATGTTCGAGAAATGTTCACAGAAAAGAGTCTCTGATGTAGGTCTTATACAGAGTCTTTCCTGAAGTTCTTCTGTTCCGCCATGGGTGACCCAGGCAACTTCAGGTGCAAATCCCTCCACATGATCCTTCTCCTTCTGAAGAAGACTCTCAGGAATGAGCATAGGCATATACACATTCTCATGTCCGGTTTCCTTGAATTTTCTGTCAAGATACCCTTGAATGTTTTCCCACAGCGCATAGCCGTAAGGTCTGAGGATTACTGCTCCTTTGACTGTTGAATATTCGATCAGTTCAGCTTTCTTTACGATATCGGTATACCACTGCGCAAAGTCCACATCCATGGAAGTGATGGCTTCTACAAGCTTCTTGTTGTTGTTCATCTGTATTCCCTCCTAAAAAAATAAAAAAAGCATCAATCGAAGGGGCCAAACTTAAATTCGGCGGTACCACCCTAATTGATACTTATGTATCCACTCTAAAGATAACGGCATTCCCCGCTCAATAAAATTGAGAACTCAAAGACAGGTTCCGAAAGCTTTCCTTAAGGGTTCACACCGCTCCCCTCTCTCTTTGCAGGCAGGATTTTCGTACTGGTTCTTCTCATCGTTTATATCATTTAGATTCTATAGGAAAAACGGAATTTGGTCAACTCATTTTTTCAGAAAATGATCCCGGGAAAAGTCAGGCTCAGGTCACACAATCCACCAGGTCTTATATCGCGGATCAAGATACAGGTCATATCTCTCTTTCAGTCTCTTCCTTCTCCCCTCAAGGTGGAAAGTGATTTCTCTTAGGCCATTTCTGTTGGCCGTGGTGATATAGTGAATCTTCTCCACATCTACAGTGAAATATCTTGCTTTATCCACAGCATAATACCTGAACTTCAGGGGAAGAATCTGTCCGTCTTTGGCATAGGTAATGACTTCGCAGGGGTTCTTTCTTTTTACCGGATTATTCATGAGCAGCATCACCACCTTTACTTAATAATAGAACATATATTCTATTTTGTCAATAATACGTGTTCATTCCACCATTTATACCTATATTTAGGATTGACCACTGACTTACCCACAAGATATTGTGGATACTGTGCATAACATTTGAATAAAAAATGAATGTTTCAGGATGTGACTGAGGTTGAAATAATGAAGACAAAAAAGAGAGCCTTAGCTCTCCCTGTTTGTATTATTTAAAGTATTTCAGTGGATTGACTGCACTGCCGTTGATTCTCACTTCGAAGTGCAGATGACTTCCTGTGGATCTTCCTGTACTGCCCATGTTTCCGATCTGCTGTCCCTGTGTCACATTCTGTCCGACCTTTACGTTGATTGAACTAAGATGTGCATAAGCTGTTTCTACTCCACTGGCATGTCTGATGATGATAAATTTTCCGTATGTTCCTTTATTTCCTGCAAAAATGACTTGTCCGTTTCTTGATGCATTCACTCTGGTCCCTTTCGAGTTTGCCAGATCGATTCCTGCATGGAATGAATTTCTCTTTGTTACAGGATGTTTTCTGTTGCCGAAACCGCTTGTCAGTCTTCCTTCAGTAGGTCTGATAAAGGTTGAGGCTCTCTTCTTCTCAAGCTCGATCTGTCTCAGCCTTTCCTGCTCAGCTTTAATTCTCTCCTGTTCGATTCTGATTCTTTCCTGTTCCAGTCTGATTCTTTCTTCTTCAGCTCTGATTTCAGTTTCCAGCTGGGTCTTCTGTACACTTAGTGTTTCAACCTGTACAACGACCTCACCCATTCTGCTGTTCAGCTCTGTATTGACTGCATCTATGGATTCCTTTTCCTTCTGAAGAGAAATCATGTTTGTCTGACTTTTATAAAGATCTTCTTTCAGATTCAGGATCTTTTCATTGAGGCCATCTTCTATCGCTTTGCGGTCTTCGGCTTTCAGGAATTCTCCCTGATAGGCTTCAAACTCATCCAGAGTTGAATGTACAGCACCTAGAAGATCAGCAAGTTCCATTTTGACATACCCGCCTGATATGGAAAGCATCGCTGCCTGAATGATATTGGATGGTTTTGTGGTATCCAGCATCCCGAGTTTCTTCTCGGTAACTTCTAAATTCTCTCTTAAATACTCTGCTCTTATGCGATGAATTTCTTTATCTTGATTAATTTGTTCGATTTCATTAAGATTGACTTCTATTTTAGTTTCAGTCTCCTGCTTGATCAGGCTGACTGCTTCAATTTCACTATTCACTGTACCCAACATTGCTTTTTTATCTTCAACAGCATGTACTGTATCTACGGAAAACCCGCTTAAAGTACCTGCGATAAGAATTGCTGCAATCATACTTTTTAAATGCTTCATCTGTTTCCTCCATGTCACTTTTTACGACTTCCTTATAATAAGTCGTTTTTATGAAGAAAATATGAAGATGTTGAAGTATTTTTTACATTAAGTTAAAGATGCTCTTTACAACTTTCCGCAATGCGCATGAATACAGGGCTTTGTCACTACTTTGTCATCTCTTTATTTTCAATAAATTAATTTAAATATAAAAACGTAAAGAAGTAATGGAAAAGACTACCACCCAGAATAAACAGGTGAAACAGTTCATGGAAACCGAGTGATCTGGAAAAGTTAGGTTTCTTGATCATATAGATAAATCCCCCGATGCTGTAGAGAATCCCCCCGGTCAGGAGCAGCAGAAATCCTTCAAATTCTATGCTTCTATAAACATCTCCGATGAAGAAAACAACGATCCATCCCATGAAAAGATAGAAAAATGTATAAAGAACTCTCGGTATGTTACTTATGAACACTTTTGAAACAATACCGAACAGAGCGATTCCCCAGATTACAAGTAGAATGATGTTCCTTTTGCTTCCTTCAAGGACACTTAGACACATGGGCGTATAGCTGCCTGCAATCAGTACATAAATCATACTGTGATCAAGCTTCTTCAGCCTCTTTATTCCTTTTTCACTGCCATTATAGCCATGATAGATTCCGCTTGCAAGGTATAGAAGAATCAGACTGATTCCGAAAATGGTGACGCCCGCTATACTTTCAGCCGAAGCATTCATGACCACTCTCTGTATGATGAGTATAATGGTCCCGATGAAGAAAATCAGGGCACCACCCAGATGGGTGAGGGAGTTTATGGGTTCTCTCAGTTTTATGTTTTTCATAGTGTACTCCTTATGTAGTTATTAAAACTATGTGATGTCTTATTAGTATTATACTTCATTCAACCATAAAATCAATCAATAAATCCCAAAAAATACATATTCATATTGCTTGCATGTAGTTTAGTAAACCAGATATAATCAGAATGAATGATATACAGCTTAAAGGAGAACCTTATGAAAGAACGATTAAGACTGCCGAAAATCGAAGAGATCCCGGATTTTGGACTTTATATGGATCAGGTCATCACCTTCATGGATAAAGTCTATCCGCAGAAGTCCCTGACCAAGACCATGATCAACAACTACACCAAGGACAAGATTCTCTACACATCGAATAAAAAGAAATATTCAAGGGAACATCTGATGCTTCTGTCTCTAATACAGATACTCAAAAAGACTTTAAGTCTCCCAGAAATCAAAATCCTTCTTGGACCCATTTCAGCGGAATCTTCCACAGGAAATCATGAAGAGTTATACCGGTTATATGAAGATTTCTATACATCCTTTCAATCAGTCATTGAAATCGCCGGAGAGACTGCACGAAAAGTCACGGAAAATCTGACTGATGAAAAGGTGATAACCTTAACGTATTCTCTTATATCCGCATATTTCGCTATTCTTTCTGAAGAACGGATCCTAACTCAGAACTGATATGATAACGATTAACTTGAGTTACTTAAACATAGTATTGTTAACAGTTATTTCTTTTAGTTTTCACAATCCATTATTAAGCCTCCTGTATTATGGATATTAGGCAGTCGATTTTTGAGTGAAACGCTCGAATCTGCTCGAATATTTACAGAAATGAAGGCGATAAATATGAAAACATTAGAACTCGGTGCAGTGCACCTCAATGTAAACAATATACAAAAACTGAAGATATATTATGAGAAGCTCGGGTTTAATGCAAAAGAAACGGATGATGGAGTTGAGCTTTCAGCAGGCAACAGAACTTTACTTGTACTGCATCCCACAACTCTTACAAGAAGACACGAAGTCGGCCTCTATCACTTTGCGCTTCTACTTCCTGAAAGAAAAGATCTGGGAAACTTTCTCTATCATGCTGCAGCAAATAAAATTCTCATGTCCGGATTCTCTGACCACCATGTTTCTGAAGCCATATACCTGTCAGATCCTGAAGGAAACGGTATAGAAGTCTATCGAGACAAGCCTGAAGATGAGTGGAGAGTAGGAGGCAAAATCCATATGACCACTGAACCCATGGATATAGACGGGGTCCTCGAATCCCGCACCAGCAACAGTAGCGATAAATTTCCTGAAGGGACCATCATGGGTCATGTCCATCTGCATGTCCTTGACGTAGATGAGTCGGACAGGCACTACAATAATACCCTCGGACTCGAGAAGATGCTCGATTATCCCATGGCCGGTTTTTTTTCAAGAGACAGCTACCACCATCATCTGGGCATGAACACCTGGCTAAGAGGGAATCCAAAAGCCAAGGAAGACGGTTATCCCGGCATCATGAAGTTTGAGGTTCATCTCGAGCCCTCAGTATTTGACAAGCTGTTTGGTAAAGACTCAGAGGTTGTAGAGAAAAGAGATCCTAATCATATTCTCTATACGGTTTCCCGAGGATTACCAGAAGCTCAATAATAATAATGCTTCCTCCTAATTGAAATATACTTACTCTTTTTTGTATATTTCAACATAAATCGACCCCGAAGAACATATTCTTCGGGGTTTTACGATTCTATTTGTTTTCATATGCAGTATGGATGATTTCTTTGATGTACCCTTGTCTGTATGCATTGACGAGCTGAAGCAGATCATCCACCTGGGACTTCAGTTCAAACCCGGTATCGGTATCTGCTACTCTCCTTCTGCTTCGTACACTCTCAAGAACCATCACCGTAGACACGATATCTTTCTCTTCAATAATGGCTTTCTGCGTAGATTCAAAAGGCTCATGGCTGACAAGATTCAGACCATGGGAATTATAGATCAGCGTATAGCCGGCAATTCCTGTCTCCTTCTGATAAGCCTTGGCAAATCCGCCATCTATGACAAGAAGTTTACCCCCCGCCTTGATCGGACTTTCTCCCTTAACCACCTTCACCGGTACGTGTCCATTGACCAGATGCGAACTGTCTTTGTCGAGGCCAAAATCTTCCAGAATCTTGTCGATCCATTCAATTTTCTCTCTATCTCTGTAATATGGGTTCTTCTCTTCCTCGTGCGTTACCTTGTCCTCAATGAAGTAGCGTTCAAATGTCGCCATCTTTCTCTTACCGAAAAGAGGAGATGCAGGTCCGCACCAGAGATACCACATGGCATCAAGCCCCTGTTCCTTCAGAATCGGATCATTATTGAAGTAGCCCTGCCTTGCAAGTCGGTCCAGCTCATCCAGAGCTTTTCTTCCCTGATACAATGCACCGTCAATAACGATATCCATGAAGGATCCGTCATCTTTCATGGGAATGCATCCATGAAGAAGAAGATTTCCGTTGAATACCTTATACATGCTGCCCTTTGAGTAGAGAAGCTTCACATGGTCGTTCAGTCTCATGGAATTCATGAACGAACGCTTCAGTCTTAATATGATGCTTTTTTCCTCTTCAGAAAGAATGAAAGGATTTTCCGGGTCAATTGTGGGGAACTCCGTTGAGTTCAGAGGATATTCAACATCATCGATCATGATGGTCCCCTTCTTATAGTCGATCATATCCAGAAGCATACGGTCATTCATTTCATATTCAGGATGTCTGTAGATGATTTCTGCTTCAAGTTTCATCTGTATAATGAAGATCGCTTTATGAATCTTCGCAGACATTTCCAGTTCTTTGAAATTCTTGTCCGTCACTTCAACGCCCTTTGGCATGAACTTCGCCAGTTCATCGCTGCCGTAGGTATCCATGGCAAATGTGGCCAGTGGAAGAAGATTGATTCCGTACCGGTCTTCCAGAAGCTCAAGATGGTTGTATCTTGAGGTGATTCTGACTACATTGGCGATCAGCGCTTCATTTCCCGCGCAGGCGCCCATCCAGATCATGTCGTGATTCCCCCACTGGATATCCAGAGAATGATACTCCTTCAGCATGTCCATGATGATATCGGCACCAGGACCTCTATCGTAGATGTCTCCGATGATATGAAGACGATCTACAGCAAATCTCTGAATGAGATTGCAGATGGCGACGATGAATGATTTAGCCCGGTCCAGCTCTATAATGGTTTCGATGATCTTGTTGTAGTAATCATATTTATTGATTCTGTCCTCATTTTCATTCAGAAGCTCATCGAGAATATAGGCAAATTCCTTAGGAAACGCCTTTCTGACCTTGGACCTTGTATATTTGGATGAGACTCTTTTGCAGACCTCGATCAGTCTGAAAAGGTGGATTCTGTACCAGTCATCCACTTCTCTTTCATTGATATCCAGCATATCCAGTTTTTCTGTAGGATAGTAGATGAGCGTAGCCAGCGCTTTCTTCTCTGATTCTCTCAGAGAGTTCCCATAGATTTCATTGATTTTATTCCGTATGACCCCTGATGCATTCTTCAGCACATGTCGAAAGGATTCAAATTCCCCATGAATATCAGAAATATAATGTTCGGTTCCTTTCGGTAGATCCAGTATAGCCTGCAGATTGATGATCTCCGTCGTTGCTGAATCGATTGTCGGATACTGTTTGGCAAGCAGCTTGAGATAATCAAGATCTCTAACTGTCTCCACTTCCTTTCCGGTTAATTCATTTGTCATGATAACGCCCCCAATAAATAAACAAAAACTCTTTTCTATCCATATTATACAATAGATTATTCCCGTGCCCACAGGGATTTCAGAAATAACAGGCATATCCATCCAAAAACCAGCAGAAACTCATCCCTCATCCATCCAGCATCTACAAACGTCCACAAAACCTGAAGCCTTGGACAGTCTGTATAGTTCATTGATGCTCAGCTCAACTGCACTCTTGTCGCTGCCGCAGGCTGGAAGAACCGTTTCAAATCTCTTCAAAGATACATCAAGATAGATTTCAGTCCCTTTCGGAACCAGAAACGGACAGACCCCACCTACAGGATGCCCGGTATATTTCTCCACATCTTCATGATTCAGCATTTTGGCTTTAATCCCGAACGCATCTTTAAACTTCCTGCTGTCAACCCTTGCATCCCCTGCAGCCACCACAAGAACTGCACCCTCTTTTCCATAAAAGGACAGTGTCTTTGCGATTCTTGCTGGAATAACCCCAGCGGCTTCAGCCGCGAGATCAACGGTTGCGCTGGATACCGAAAATTCCTTCACCCTGTCGATGAGTCCTTCACGCTGAAAATATGATTTTACTTCTTCAATCCCCATTTTAACCCCACAATTTATATCTGATCGTAAAAGGAAAGACCTGCAATAAATACAAGTCTTCCATCGTTCAGCTTATTTCTCTTCTTCCAGTTTTGTGTTCACTTCTTCAAGCTCTGTGTGATCATAGTCTCCGAACCAGTCATGCAGCTTCTTTCTTGCCTTCTCCTTGATGTCCGCATCGATATAGAAAGCGATGGCGACCAGCGCAGCTGTCAGCGCCGCATAATCATCAGTATACCCTGCGATGGGAATGAAATCGGGAATCAGGTCAATGGGTAAGATGAAATACCCTAATGCTCCGATGATCACAGATTTTGCCCACTTCGGCGTTGTCGGTTTCTGTAGAGTGTAGAAAAGAAGCAATGCCAGATAGATGATCTTTATGCCCGCTTTCTTCGCAAACTTGAAGATTTTCTTGAATAACCCGTCTTCAGTATATGCTTTGCTGTACTTCTCATCTTTGATTTCTTCCTGATAATCCATATGTTCCTCCTACTGATTTTGATCTGATTATATCATAGAAGAATCCGGTGATTTCAGATATGAATACATTATTGTCAAAATATTAATCTATAGCAGACGCCGCTTTCCTCTTTTCATAAAACTGCTCCGCATTACACTTGTCCCTGAGCTTTTTTTATCAGGTGAAACTAAGATAAAGATTTAAATTTTGTACCGCTTCAGGAAACATTTGTATTGGATTTCATTGAAAAGCAGCGCTATACCCTTTACTATTAAATTATACCCCTAGATTTAATACCGATACTCCTAAACTCTCTATATATTAAAAATATCCCTCTTTAAGGACGTGATGCCGATATTCATCAGGTCCCTAAGGAGGGTATTTTTATGCTGTTTTTCCTCAAATTCGATATGATTGCCTGTTGATTACACAAATAAAGAGCTGTCCTGGGTTTACTTCTCAATTAACATATGTTATTCTTAACATATGTTATAAACAAAAGGAGGCGTTTCCTTTGTCCCTGAATCATGTTATCCTTGGTCTGCTCACAAGAGAGCCTCTTACAGGATATGAAATCAAAAAAATCATTCAGAGCTCTCCCTATATGTACTGGTCGGGAAACAACAATCAGATCTATAAATCCTTCGCAGATCTTCTGGATGAAGCCTATGTCACAAAAGAGATACAACATCAGAATGGCGCACCGTCAAAAAACATCTACTCCATCACGGAGGATGGTCTTTCAGAATTCAGAAACTGGATGCTTTCTCTTACTGAAGAACCCACTTTCAGAAATCAGTTTCTCATAAAGCTCTCCCTGGCAGATGCGATGAAAGATCATGAACTGGAAAGTATACTGAGCGATTACGAAAACGTCGTCAGAATGCACCTCATTCTAGCTGAAAAGAACAGGTCAGATATGAAACTGCCCCAGAAGACATCGGACCGTAACAGCATTCACCTTGATTTTATTCATGATAATCTCTGCAGCTTCTATGAAACAGAGCTTTCCTGGATCAGCAGAGTGAAAACCTATCTCGACTCACTTCCCCAGGAAGTCAATCCATCGATCGGCAGCGAAACACCGGATACAGAAAAGGAGCAGAATATGCTGAATACAAGAATTACAGAAACGAAAAATCATAAGAGAGTACTGCACATCACAGAAAGTGGCACTCTTCTCAATCAGGAACAGGAATCTCTGGATATCATCTCACTCTGCGCTGAACACGATGTCAGTACGGTACTTCTTGAAGGACCCAGTCTTTCCGAGAATTTTCTTCAGCTTAGAACCGGTGTTGCCGGAGGTATTCTTCAGAAATTTACGAACTATAATATAAAAGTGGCAGCTGTTGTTCATGAAAAGCAGGATTATCCGCTTCGTTTCCAGGAAATGATTAAAGAATTGGAACGTGGGAACACCTTCAGGATTTTCGATAACCTTGAAGATGCGAAAAACTGGCTTTAGAACATATATAACGGTAAGTCTCGCTTTACCTGTGGAAAATCAATCAGAAGATAGTACTCAAACAAGCAAGAAAAGCATATCTTAAAGATATGCTTTTCTTGCTTGCTGCCGTTTATCGAAAATCTTCTGCCGATTTTCTTATGGCTCAACAAAAACAGTAGTAAATGCTTCAACATTACCATCCACTGTTACCTGAATTTTGTCATAATCAGGATTCAGTTTATACTGATAAACAGCTGTTCCGGGCTGCTTCTGGTCCTCTGTCTCAAGATGGATTGTGAGCGTCTTATCCTTAACAGCATAAGACATCGTTTTAATCCCTTTTTCGATTCCATGAAAGAGAATGAACTTCTCCTTAGGATAATTAATCGCATATATCCCTTCATCAGTTATTCTGTTCATGGTTACACGAATTTCGTTCGTCATTTTATGGGGCACGACAATTTCCTTATCTTCAGTACATCCGGATAAGCCTATTGAAAACAGGACAATCGTGACTAGACATAACTTTCTCCACATTTCCTTCTCCTTGCTGTCTGATTCTTTCTTAAATATAAAACAGTTTCACTTATCTAAGCAGTCTTTAACGGTACTTCAATGCTGTGTATTATGATATTATTCTGTCCACTCAATTATGCTGTGATTTATCGAAATAATCCCGTCTTCCCTGGTAAAATATGTTTCCAGATTCTCCTTCGTCTCATCAAAGATTTCACGTGATACAAGAGTTCCTTCAGGACTCTTTTTATGGGTCTCCACAATGATATATTCCGCATCCGATAGAGGTTTATACGTTTCAGGGAGTTTACCCGGCTCATACTCTTTCTCGGAAAGGGGCTTATTCTTTTCATCCATTTCAATAACTCTGATCATCTCAGGTCTGAACATCATTACCAGATTGACTTTAACATTTGTTCTGACTGTTTTAGTGACTCCATTTTCAGTGACGGTTGTGAATTCATCCATGGCATGAGATGCCTGGGATCCCTCTTCAGCACCATCGAGACCCATACCAGGCCCAGAACGCATGGCATAGACGTCACCATCTTCTTCCTGGTACACAGGATTGAAATACCAGACTGCCTCCCCCGATTCAGGAGTATATCGGATGGTTCCTTCAATCTCAGATTTTTCTTCTTCATCTGTAAACGTGAAATGACTGGAAGCATCGCTGATGACTTCTCCTATGAGCGCTGAGTAGCTGACTTCTTCATTCTCCCTGATTTCCACTGAGATGAATGTGTATCCTTCCTGGTTAAAGTCATAAGTTTTCTCTTCTTCTTTGAACTCTGCATAAAATTTTCCATCCACACCGTTCTCATTCCTCGGCAGATTGGAGAGTTCTTCTTCAGTCATTTCTTCAATCTCCGTGTCTATATATACCTTCGACCCGATGCTTGAACCTCTTGTCACAAATACACCCACAAAGCGATCTCCAGAGAAAGACTCACCTGCTTTTCCTTCCAGTGCAAGCTGGCATCCGGTGAACAGCATAAGTGAGAGGACCAGAACGGACAGATATTTTCGTTTATTCTTCATCATCATTATCCTCCAGATTTCCATCGAATTTCAGAATATCACCCACATCGCATCCCAGAAAATAGCAGATCCTGTTCACCGTTGCGAATCTTATGCCCTTTGCTTTCCCGCTGCGCAGGATGGATAGATTTGCTTCCGTTATACCAACCTTAAGACACAGCTCTTTTGAGGTCATCCCTCTCTCCTTCAGCACATCTTCAAGGTGCACCTTAATGGCCATCTTACCACCCTCCTTCTATATGAACATATCATTATCCTGTTTAAGTGCTTTATTCTCTCTGACAAATTGAGTAAGCATAAGAACAGAAAGGATAAATATCAGGGACATAAACGGAATTTCCAGTGTGGTATCTGCTACAGATAAGTTTTTCAGAAACATAAACTGCAGCAGATGGAAACTCATACTGGCCGAAACGATAATTGTTAAGGTCTTTCTGCATAGCTTTGTGAGACTTTCAGCACTTTTCGCTGTCTCTTCCGAGTATCTGTCTTTCCCGATTTCATCCAGAAGTTCAATAACGGCCAGAACCACAATGATATTCATAAGATAAGGGAGTGCCATGACTGCATGCCGTATAAAGAGAAATGTCTCACTGGCTGTGATTCCATAGCCAAGACCCGTATTCCCGGCATACAGCGCATCTCTTGCTTTCATGAAATTTCCGAAAATGACACCGAAAACATACAGAACATAATACCCGCTGAGAAAACTCAGTAGAACTCTCAGGTACCGGGTTATTTTCAGAAGGCCCGTATCGTAGAACTGTCTGAGGATTTTCAGCACACCGTATCCCATAAGTACAATATAGAAAGTCAGACTGATTGTTGCTTTCCCGATATCAGCAGGCATACCTTGAGGAAAGACTGCACTCATTGTCCCCGGATTGATCATAAAGTAGATCATAGCAAACAGAATTATACTGAGCACAAAAAGAAGAAGATCTTCAGCAAACACTTTTCCCTTTCTGTATCGCATCATGTATAGCAAAACCGGAGAAATACAGATGGCCGCA
This sequence comes from Proteiniclasticum sp., assembly GCF_032054185.1. NCBI lineage: Bacteria > Bacillati > Bacillota > Clostridia > Eubacteriales > Clostridiaceae > Proteiniclasticum > Proteiniclasticum sp. Next base: position 39,606 of record NZ_DAMBTF010000017.1, on the reverse strand, counting down.
TAAAGAGTCAGTGCAAGGATATTTCCAGAAGTTCCTGATAGAGACAGATATCTCAGCGCAAAACCTGCCTGCTCAAATGGGAATGCAAAGACTGAAGTAACTACACTTGGCAGGCTGTCTCTGATGAAAAAGAACATCAGACATAAAGCAGCCTCCACACTTAGGATCGGGACCAGCAGTTTTCGTTTCATAATCTCCTCCAGTTTCATGTCCAAATTATTGTTTCGCGATAATTTAATCACAGTATATCTCATAAATTATTGTTACGCAATAATTTTCTGAAAATAAATTGTTTCTTCTCGATAACAGATTCATTAATATTTCCAGATCATTTTTTTACCGCGATAATACATCTACTGATTAGTTCATACGGACTGATTGCGCATATAAAAACAGCCGCATCAATTCTCTGATGCGGCTGCCTGAATATATGCTACATAGTAATATCGTCCGTCTTCCCTACCTTATTCAGAATGAGAAGCGAGATAATGGTGAGAAGAGTCAGAATGGTTGATAAAGCACCCGCTACGCCGTAATTTCCTCGTATGACCTGCGTATAGATTGCAATAGTCATCGTCTGCGTTCTTACAGTATAAAGCAGTATTGCTGTGGCAAGCTCCGAAATCATTGTAATCCAGCTCAGAATCGCCCCTGCAATGATACCTGGCAGCATCATCGGTACGGTAATTCTGATAAAGGTGTTGATCTTGGAACTTCCAAGACTTGAGGCAGCCTCTTCGGTGGACATCGGAATCTGCTGAATGGCATTGACCGATGATCTGATGGAATATGGAAGTCTTCTTATAACCAGCGCCAGTACCATAATGGTTGTCGTTCCACCTATGGCAAGTATACCAGTATTCGCGATGCCGTTATTGAAAGCTAGCAGGAATGCAATACCCATAACCGTACCTGGAATGATGTAAGGAATCATTGAGACAATATCGATACTTCCTGTGGCAAGGTTACTTCTTCTTACCGTAAGATATGCAATGATGACCCCGATCACAACAGTCAGAATCAGTGCAATAAATGGTATTCTCAGTGTATTCCAGATGATATCTGACATACCCGTGAAAGCTCTTCTGTAACTGTCCAGTGAATACCCCTCCACAAAGACCATACCACTTGTTTTCTTGAACGAGGTATACATGATGTATACCTGAGGAAGGATAGAAATCAGTACAACAGCATAGATAAAGATATGCATCACTGCCTTGAGCCACCCCTTAGCTGTACTGATCTCAATAGGCCTTAAGGTATGCATCGTGATCACATTCCTATTGGCTATATATTTCTGAATCAGAAATATGATTGTAGTGATGATGACAGCGATAATCGAAATTGCACTGGCAAAGCCTGCACTTCCTCCCACTTCTCCGACGAACTCATTGAATATAAGAACCGGAAAAGTTCTGTATCCTTCTCCAATCAGCATAGGCGTTCCAAAGTCCGCCAGAGCCCTCATGAATACAAGAAGAGACGAGGACAGAAGTGTCGGGATGATCAGCGGAAGAATAACCTTGTAAAAACGCTGGAATCCCGTTACCCCCATATTTTCAGCAGCTTCAAGGAGCGACATGTCAATCTTTCTCATAGATCCGCCGACCATAAGGAATACAAGTGGGTATAGCTGAAGGGTAAAAACCAGAACAATACCCAGAATTCCATATATTTCAGGCGTCTGGATACCAAGTCTTCCGAAGAAATTGGTGATGACACCATTTCTGCCCAATAGCAGAATCCAGGAATATGCACCGATGAACGGAGCGGACATAGATGCAAGAATGATGAAGATTCTTAAGACCTTTTTTCCTGCAATCCTGTACATGGTGAAGAAGTAGGCAATGATGGTACCGATGACCAGCGCAAAAACTGTACCCAGTGTTGAGACAACAAAGGAATTTTTCAGCGTTGTCGAGTAATACGACTGAGAAAAAAACTTTGTGAAATTAGCAAGTGTAAACCCGGTTTCGTTGAAAAGTGCCAGTTTCAGAAGATTTGCTATGGGATAAACCAGAAATACGATATACAGCAGTGTAACGAGAATAGTTTGTGCGTCCCATACATCAAATATTCTCCTTGATTTCTTCATCTTATGCTCAGATTTGACAGGCCATCCGAAGTGAATATATTGATTTTATCTATTTTCACTCCTACCAGAATTTCCTGGCCGTCATTAAAAGTATCATCGAGGTTTGATTCCTCGACCATCTGGATCTGTGTTCCGTCATCCAGGACACAGTAGTATTCTGTATTTAATCCAAGATACACACTGTGAACTATTTTTGCACGGATCCCGTCAGCTTCTGCCGGGATAAAGTCTTCGGGACGAATGCTCACTCGTACTTTCTGATCTTTTTCATCGTTCAGTCTGGGATAAAGAAAACTATAACCGTTATTCAGATTGATTCTTGCAGTTCCGTTTTCATGGACCAGATCACCCTCAAGAAGATTGGTTCTTCCGATAAAGGAAGCGACGAATACGTTCTGAGGTCGATGATAGATTTCTCTTGGCTTTCCCAGGTGCTGGATGATTCCATCCTTCATGACTGCGATTTCGTCGCTTATGGCCATGGCTTCTTCCTGATCATGTGTGACATAGACGGTTGTTATCCCTACTTTGTTCTGGATTTCTCTTATAGCCTCTCTCATTTCAACTCTAAGTTTTGCATCCAGATTGGATAAGGGTTCATCCATAAGCAGTACATCAGGTTCAATGACCAGCGCTCGAGCAAGTGCTACACGCTGCTGCTGTCCTCCTGAGAGCTTATCCGGTTTTCTGTCCGCATAATCATAGATCTGCATAAGCTTCAGAAAATGATCCACTTTACTGTTCATGGTTTCTTTGTCCATCTTTCTCTGTTTAAGACCAAATTCAACATTTTCACGGACGGTTAGATGTGGAAAAATGGCATAGTTCTGAAAGACCATGCCGATGTTTCTTTTGCTGGGATCCATATTGTTTATACGAGTATCATTGAAATAGAAATCTCCACCCTCAATACTGTTGAATCCTGCAATCATTCTGAGCAATGTCGTTTTACCACACCCGGATGGCCCTAGAAGGGTGAAGAGCTGACCGTCCTTCACCCTGAGGCTCAAATCCTTTATCACCGTGATGCTGCCGAATCTTTTTACCGCATCATTAATGATAATCTCACTCATTTAGCTGCTCCTTATTTGTTTGATTCGATTTCAGCAAAGATCGTCTTGAATTTCTCTACCATCTCATCTTTATGTTCTCTAACATAGTCAATATCTTCCTGTAATGTATTTATATCTTCTAAAGGTGTCATTGTATCACTTGTCTTAACTTCTTTCAGTACAGGCCTGTTGGTCGTTTCTGTACCGTAAGTATCCTGAGTTTCTTGTGAAATGATAAAATCGATAAACAGTTTTGCATTTTCCATATTCTTTGCACCCTTGATGATTGCAGAACCTGCAGGAAGGAACACAGCACCTTCTTTAGGATAAACGATGCTGACATCCGCTCCACTGTTGACGAGTGCAACTGAAGGATCTTCATAGGTCAGTCCAACGACCATTTCACCGTCTGCTACAGATTTATAGACGTTTGAAGAACCTGAAGCGATCTTGCCATCGATATTTGTGAAAAGCTCCTTTACATAATCCCATGCACCTTGATCTTCATAACCACCCATAGCAAGAAGCATATTGGTGAGCTGTGCAAAAGCACTGGATGAGGATGCAGGATCAGCTGTTGCAATCTTACCTTTAAGTTGTTCATTAAGAAGATCTTCATAACCTTCTATCTTAAGATCGCCGAGCAGACTGTTGTTCACAATAAGCATACTTCCGTCCAGAACATAAGGTGTGATGTATCCGGTTTTGTTCTGATAGTCTTCGATAACTTTATCATTGTTCGCAGAGGTGTATGGTTCGAACAGATCTTCGTTCTGTGTGAAAGTTGAGTACGCACCACCGAACATGACATCGGCAACAGGATTGTTCTTCTCAGAATCCATCTTTGTAAACAGTTCTCCTGTACCTGCCTGAATAAGATCCACTTTTATATCATACTTTTCTTCAAAAGCGGGTATCGTAGAAGCAATCAATCCTTCAGAGTTGGGTGAATAAACAACAAGCGACTTGGAATCCGCGCCTTCTTTAGCTCCGCATCCAGCGAGTACCATAGCTGCAACGACAAGTACTGATAATACTTTTTTCATTATTATTCCTCCTAGGACATATTATTGAATCCCGCGTGTTAAACGTATTCATACCCTAATTGTAAACCAAATCAGAATATTCGTAAATAGATAGATTTCTGATAGCACTTATTTGAATATCAGATTTTATGAATCAAATCTTACGAAATGATATACTTTAATCTATATAGATACTAAAATGTAATTTAGAAGCCTATACGGAAATACATAAGAATAGACGATCCACACCATATAACAGTGAAAAAACAGGTTCCCGGTCGCATCGGTCATTCTATTTTCACAAGGCATCAGAATCCTCATCCAATAAGTATAGATTGAAGGAGAAATATATGGATAACATTACAGGTCTTTTCTTATCACTATTGTATATTTTTATCATTATCGGCCTTGCCACCCTTGTGGCCAGATTCAGTAGGGGTGCTTCGGAAACCTCGAGAAAACTTGTCCACATCCTTGTGGGAAACTGGGTCTTTCTTACCCCTCTTTTCCATGATCTCTGGGCAGTTGTCCTTATCCCCTTCACCTTTATCATCATAAACAGCCTGAGTCTCAGATATAATCTGATAAAGGCCATGGAAAGAGACGATGACAGTCTTGGTACAGTTTATTATGCGATCAGCCTCTTTGTTCTTTCAGGTGCAGGATTCCTTCTCGGATGGAGATCTCTTCCTTATATCGGAATACTCACCATGGCTTATGGTGATGGTCTGGCGGCAAGTACCGGTAATAGGTGGGGAAAGAGAAAACTCTTCACCTTCGCTCCTGAAAAAACTCTAGCTGGAAGTCTGACCGTTTTTCTGGCTGCGTTTATCGTTACATCCGGAGCCCTTTACGTTTTTCAGTCAGATATTCACCCATCCGGACTCAGTATCCCCCTCATCCTTTTTGTAGCCTTTCTGACCGGTATAGTTTCAGCTTTCATTGAGCTTGTCGGACACAAGGGATGCGATAACCTTACCCTACCCATAGGATCTGCGCTGTTTGCGACACTGAGCATCCGATCTGCAGGTCCCGGTTATTTTATTTATCTTTTCATTTCTGCATCAATACTTATTGCTGCCTTCAGACTGAAATCCATCACAACGGATGGAATGGTTGCTGCACTTCTCACAGCCGTCACCCTCTACTCACTTGGCGGTTTCTGGATCGCATCAGCTCTCCTTGTCTTCTTTATTCTTGGAAGCATTGTGAGTAAAATCAGGAACGATGTGAAAAGAAAGGCGGAAAGTCTGCAGGATGATACAGGAGCAAGAAACTGGAAGCAGGTTCTTGCCAACTCTCTTCCGGCATCTATTCTGCTATGGCTGTTCTATATGTATCCGAATGAAAAGATCTTCCTGCTTCTATCCTTTGCGGTATTTTCCGCAGCAGCTTCAGATACCTTCTCCTCAGAGATAGGGATGATGAGTAAAGGGAAGGTATTCAGTATATTAACGGGTAAGCAGATTCCTAATGGTGTCTCAGGTGGAGTATCCATCATCGGACTGCTTGCTGGCCTTCTCGGCAGCATCCTGCTTTCAGTTCTTACGATTCCTGAATTCGGCATGAGCGGATTCACTGCAGCATCACTTCTCGGTTTTACCGGTACACTCATTGACAGCATACTCGGCGCATCCATGCAGAGAAAGTATAAAGGAGTTAAGGGCAATCTGCAGGATAAGTCAGAGCCTCACCATAATATACCCATAAGCGGATTCCGTTATATCACAAACAATGCAGTTAACCTCATCACGCTGATTCTGGTGCCCGTGATCGGATATATCATTCTGACTTAGCCGAAACCTTGAATCAGACTTCATTAAATTCTGATGAAGCCTGATCATTCCCAGAATTTAATGCATTTTAAAAGTATATTCTATAAATATTACTTAGTTTCGTTACCCTTAGATATCTATGTTATAATAGACTCAAAAACGGAGGTCGCTATGGATACTTATACTTTATCAAACGGAGTCAGAATCCCCGTGATCGGATATGGAACATGGCAGAACGACGACCCTGCTGAATGTGTTCAGGGTGTCGTCGACGCGCTTAATACAGGTTTTACACATATAGACTGTGCCAGAGCCTATGCCAATGAAAGCCTTGTAGGCCAAGGCATTCGCGAGAGCAAAGTGCCAAGAGAAAAACTCTTCATTACAGGTAAACTGAGAAACAGTGCCCATGGTTACGAGAATGTGAAAAAAGAGGTTCAGGCAACACTTAAAGATCTTGGAACCGACTATCTGGATCTCTTCCTTATCCACTGGCCTGTAGTAGAGGGTCATAAGGATGACTGGAATAAGGACAATCTTGATACCTGGAGGGCCTTTGAGGAACTATATGATGAAGGAAAACTTAAAGCCATCGGCGTCAGCAACTTCTCCATTCCTCATCTGAGAAACCTCATCGACAATGCAAGAATAAAGCCCATGGTCAACCAGATTCTCATTCATCCTGGTGTACTTCTTCATGAGGATACGATATTCTGCAGAGAACATGGTATTCTACTTGAAGGTTACTCACCTCTGGCTCCTCTTAAGGTACTCAGCAAGGATGAAGCTTTCAGGAAAATCTGTGAAAATCACCGTAAGTCAGCTGCACAGATTCTTCTGCGTTTTGTGATCGATAATGGAGCCTTACCTCTGACAAAAACGGTACACAGATCCCGTATGGAAGAGAATATCGATGTTCTGGATTTCTCGCTTTCTCCTGAAGAGATGGCCTATCTCAATTCATGGTCGCATCCCGATTTCACTCCACGTGACAATATGAATGAGCGTGCTCCTCAGAAGCTTGATGAAGTGATCGACAGCCATTAATACCGCTTAAGATTATCCTAAAACAGGTCTGCCGAATTGATATCGGCAGACCTGTTTCTTTCACTTTTTTGCACTTAAAGAAAAATCATTCTTATTCAGAATTCTGAGATAACTAAGCCTGATCGGAACTGACTTGGTTTAATGCTTCCAGTTCTGACCATTCGGATTTAAGCACTGCATATTCATAGGTATCCTGCCAGGTGGGTTCGTCATGTTCATCTTTTCTGAAATAAATATTCGCTACGAGATGTCCTTCCCGCCTGAAGGAAAGACGTTCAAGAAGTTTCCATGAAGCAGTATTTTCAGGATTGCACATGGCAGTTACCCGCCATGCATTCAGTTCATTAAATGCATAATCTAGAACAGCCTTCGCTCCTTCAAAGGCAAATCCTCTTTTCTGATAATTCCGGTTAAATACATACCCCAGTTCATAGGTATCAAAGTCATCTTTATCCAGATAGATATTCCCGATCATTTTTTCTGTTTCCTTCAGGCATACCGCGTAGAAGGATTCATGATCCACCCTTTTTTCCGTTTCTCTCTTTACCTGTTCCTTAGTCATCGTTTCATAGGGCTCATACCTGATCACTTCCTCGTCAGACAGGTACTCGTATATATCTTGCCAGTCGCTGGCTTTGAATCTTCTTATTATAAGTCTTTCAGTAACTATACTTTTCATGTCGGTTCTTCCCCTCTTATACAGCAATAACGACATCCCCTTCATTATGACTGGATGCTTTTCATGTTTCTGACACATTCCAGAAATTCAGGGGATCTCGTCCAGTACTTTTTCCCCCAGTTTTCAAAATTCCATTCCTCCATGTATTCATTGCACTCAAAATCTATATAATACAGCTCTTCCTTCAGCACGACAAAATTCGTGGGAAAGTAATCAATATTCAGATTAAACTCGAAGAGTAGCTCGGACATTTTATGAATCTGCCTGAAATAATCAGGTTTCATGCGGTCTTCCAGCACCAGAGCGAAAATCGTATCGCCTTCAATATATTCTTTAAGGATCCGTTCTCGCTTTATATCGATATCCAGCATGACGGGGAGTCTTATCCCCGTCTCAGTCAGTCTTCTGTAGTCATTCACTTCCGCTTCAATCTTGTTGCCAAACTGGTAATCACTGAAGGGTTCGTGATGAATCTGCTTCAGTACAAACCTGTTCAGTCCATCCGTAACCAGATAGGAATATCCGCCTTTTCCTCTGCCCAGAAGCTCCAGTATCGTGTATTTTCTGTCATTTACACTAAGCTCTTTTTCCATAAAAGTTTCCTCCTGATGTCTGTTTACTCTGCAAAAGGCCGATCGAACTTCTTGTCTGAAGCATGATTGCTTCTTAAAAGCATACGCCAGAACATGGAGTCTCCAAGACCGACTTTAAAATAGAACTGCATCCACCTGCTTTTCTTCTTCGTCAGCGAATAGGGTGTCCCAAGCTCTTCAACGATATCCTTCCTGAACGATCTGTGCTCCTCAAAATAGGAACCAAGACTGTTAAGCTTTACGAAGAGTTTTGCATTCATCTTTTCCGGCATCATATAGACGCCTGCTGATCCGCCTTTAATGACTGTACCGAGATAGTCATAGCCCAGCCGCTTTGTAAGGGAGCAAAGATATCTCTCCAGATATTTTGACTGTGCAGCCTCAATGAATCCTGACTGTACAATATATCCCATTGATTTCCCTTCTCCTTCTGCAGGTTTCATTTCCTCAATGAGTTTCATCACAATCCCTGGCATGGCATGAACATAAAGTGGCATAGCCATAATCACCGTATCATAATGTTTCAGATCCTCTGCAATTTTTCTTCCGCTCTCCTTAGCCACATATCTGACTTCACAAGGTGTTTCCATCCCTTTAAGAAACTCCCTGATGAAGATTTCAGTGTTTCCTTTATCTCCTTTCGGGGATCCGTTGATCATGATCATCTTCATACGATCAGCTCCTTTAGGAATTTATCTGCAGGCTTCAGGATTTTCAGTTCACATCGGAACTGATAGAAGGTTCTTCTCATATAATCCTCGAATACCGCCTGGTCTTCAGTATCCGGAAAGGTACCCTCAGTACACTTCAATGTCAGGATACTTTTCATATCTTGGGAGATGCATGGATTCACCGGTTTCATAGCTGATGAACGGCAGATAAAGCGGAATCATCCTGTCAAATAGCGACTTCAGATTACCGCTCACAAATCCCTTGGACAGTTTTAAAAAAAAGATCACCTTATCTGCACGAAGATAAGCTTTGTAGAATGCGTCAAGATCTTTATGGACACACCTGCCTGGAGTTTTCACCCAGCAGGACCAGCATCCCAGACAGTCTTTTACTGTCGTCTGGCTCAAGTCCAGCTGAAAGTCAGAGGAAAGTCCAAATTCACCGGTTTCACTGATGATCACTATTTTCATACTTATTCTCCTCGCATAATATATTTGATCACCAAGTGATCGATTGTTATTTCAATAGGAATATCCATAACTGTGCATTCAAATGTTCCAGTTCTAAAGAAGTACAGCTCCGGCTCTATAATATTGCAGCTTAGGATTCACTTTTCCTGAGGCCCTGCAGCCAGAGAGAAAGTTCCTGCTCCTTATCTGAACCCTTTTCAAACTGCTTACATGCAGCAATTCTGCCGTCAATGATATAGAGAACCTTCTTAGCCTTTGAAGCAACTCTCTGATCATGAGAAACCGTAAGTATGGTCATCCCACCATCGTTAAGCTTCTCGAGAATATCAAGAACCTGCTCAGTCGCTTCTGAGTTCAGCGCACCAGTAGGCTCATCCAGAAAAAGAATTTCAGGATGGTTGATCATGGCACGACAGATGGACGCTCTTTGGAGCTGTCCACCTGAGACCTCTCTGTTGTCTCGGTCTCTGATTCCTTCTATCTCCATATGGACCATGAGTTTATGCCCACGATCCCGTATCACGTCGGGTGTTTCTTTTTTTGCCACCAGTCCCGGAAGAATGATGTTATCAAAGACTGTGAGATTCCTAAGCATCTGAGGACTCTGAAAAACAAAGCCCATTTTTGCCAGCCGAAGTTCGGATAACTCTTCTTCCTTCATATCACTGATGCTGATGTCATCAAAAAGCACTCGTCCGCTGCTGATCTTGTCCATTCCGCTGATGCTGTATAGAAGAGTTGATTTTCCTGATCCGGATGGCCCCATAATCGCGACAAATTCACCTTTTTCAATTTCAAAGGATACATTCTTAAGGACCTCTGTACTCTCGAAGGATTTACTGATATTCTCGACTTTAATCATCTTTACGCTCCTTATTCCATGATTTGATCTCTGATATGATAGTTTCTAACAACCTTGCTGCCTGCTATTACCGTGATGAATACAGCCGTCAGCTGCATCGCCGGACTGAGCAGATAGGACTTGAGCGGTTCTATAAGCATGACGATTTTTGAAGCGCCCATAGACGACAGCATCATTCCGAAAATGACTTCTCCCAGTGTATTGGCAAGATAAGTGCCCAATAGAATCGCTGCACCCTGAATGATCAGGATTCTCAGTCCCAGCTGTATCCGGATGTCTTTACTCGAAAATCCTATGGATTTTTTTATCGCGATGGTACTGTGTTCCCGGACGGTAATGAGCTGAAGAATCATCGCGGTGATGAGTATGATCATCACAAGTGAAATCCATACAGCGGCATCTGAAACAAGACTCAGATTATCTGTGATTCCGCCGAGAGTCTGTGAGACAAATTCACTGACGGGTGTTACTTTGCTGTAAGGAAGAGCCTGCCTCAGCTCACTGGTCTTTGCTGCAATATCGGCTCCATCTCTGACATCCAGATAGATGACATAGACCTCAATATTCCTTCTCGTCAAAATCGATGTCCGCTTTTGCGGTCCTTCCGCCATAGGTAACATCCTGATAGATCCCGCTTATTCTGAATTCCCTTACCTCTTCTCTATAACCTACTTTCATGCTGTCTCCGATATCCATACCGGATTCCGAGGCATAAAGAGAGGATACAGCGATTTCTTCAGATTGATCAGGAGCATGTCCGTCCATATATTCGAGCGGGAAAACTGAACCGTCACCATTCTCTACGCGTAGATACTCCCAGTCCCCCTCCTGATTCTCATACTCGACATACCCGTTCTGATAGACAGAGTATTTTGTGATGTCAGGATCTTTCTCGAGATGCAGAAGAGCTTTATCCCTCTCTTCAGTCAGCTGATCTGTAAACTGTATATCGATTCGGATATCGCTCTCTCCAACGCCCATATAGGTCATGAATGAAGCATTTTCAACAGTATTTTTCATGTTCATCGGCAGGAGAATCAGAAATGACGAGAAGAGGAAAACAAAGAAGAGTACGATATATTCTTTCCATTTGCACTTAAGCTCACCAAGGGCAATGCTGAGGTTCTTAAATCTTAACCCTTGTCGTGGCAGCTTAAAATGACCTTCTTTCCGCATGCTCTCCTTACCACGTAAAAGTTCAACAACCGACAGCCTGAGATTCTTTCTGATGATTTTCCTGCATCTCAGAATAACCGTTATCCCGAGAACTGCTACTCCGACTAAAGGAAAAATCCAGGACATCCATCGGTTTGAACCTATGCCGCAGTATTGAATCACAGAAGATGAGAAATAGTTCCCGAATGGGATTGCCGCCAGATATCCGATTATACCTGCTGCAATTACAAGGAATATGTATTTCATCAGGTAGAGCTTTAGAATAGAGCGGTCAGAAAATCCGATGGCTTTCATCTCTCCGATGCTCCGGTTCTCCTCCGCCATGGTTGCCCTGATGATATAGGATAAGCAGAGCATTGCAATGAGAATCAGAAGAATGCTTATGGAAATGATGATGAAGGCCACCAGACCGAAAGAAAGATTATTGATGATTCTCAGCTGACTTCCGGTCAAAGCCACACCATTTGAAGGAAGTCCGGCATTCAGGTAATCTTTCTCCAGCGATGAGGTGGATGAGCCGTCTCTGATCCGGAACTCAAACAGATATTCCCAGTCTCCCATATGCCCCGAGAGATCGTTAAGGTCCGGCTGACTGATCAGGAAACGTTTGGAAGAAGAGAGGGCGGCATTCATGGATGAATCTCTTATGATATGAGAAACAGTGAAGTCTTTCCTGTATTCTCCTTCCTTCAAAGTAAGTATATCGCCTGTTTCTATGCCGAAATCTTCAGCATAGTAAACCGGCACACCGATTTGTCCCTCTTTTACAGAAGCAATTTCCTGACTGGTGCTGAGCAGAAAATCAAATCCTTCGTTCTGGACAACGAAACTGTTGTCCATAAGTGAGCTTTCAAGTGTTCCATCCTTAAATATGATATTTGCATTTCTTACAGTAAGCATCTTTACAATGATCGCATCTTCTACACTTTCCTGATTCTCAGCAAAACGCATAAATTCAGCTTCATCGTACTCTCCCTTATGCATCTGCAGATAATCCGGTGGTCTCGCAATCTCTTCCAGGCCTTTCATGGATGAGATCATTGTTCCCGTCACCCTTAATCCTCCAGCCATGAATAGAACAGACATCATAATAAACAAAGCCAGAGCCGTAGTGATTACTCTGTTTCGCTTGAGGTCATTATGGACAAGTTTCATCAGCAGCTTCATCTCTATTAGTCTCCTTATTTCAGATTCTTCAACAATTCATCAGTGGAATTTTCTTCTTGAGCTACATTCTGATAAGTTTTCATTTCTGTCCTTTCAGGATCCTGATTATTCAGAGTCCTGCTAAAGAAATAAGTGTCTTTCTCCATTACGGCCAGTATCATGCACGCCAGACCAAATACCGCACTTTCAGCGATAAAGAGCTTTGTACCGAACCTTTCCCACAGTAAGAGATGAGAAGTCAGATTAATTGTGAGATGCCAGAGTGTCATGAGATATAGATTTCCTGAAGTATGAATATGCAGCCAGCTCATAAGAACAGACATTTCGATGATTGTAATCACATATAACAGAAATCCGATTAAACCTCCCGTAAAATTCAGATGCCAGACTCCCCACAATACTCCGACGATTATACTGCTCACAAAAGGGGTATGCTTTTTCATGAGACCAGGCAGCAGAAAACCTCTCCAACCTATCTCTTCCGCGGTACATCCAATGAGCATAGCTGTAGTACTGACCGCATAGAATGAAAAACTCCCTTTCCAAGGAACATACGGTACTTCAAACAGGTTCAGAATCATGCTGCTCGCTGCAATGAGCAGTAAGGGAATGGTGATTGCAGGAATCATCCAGATGAGTATCGTTTTACTCAAGAAGAACTTTTTCCTGATGTTCTTCATCATCTTTTGATCCTTCAGAATTATCGCCATTGCCATCACAGCGAATGCTGGCGAGAGCTGAGTAAAGGAAATGGAGTAGATTCCCGCTTCCGGAATTACGATACGCAGCAATAATAAAAGGAGACTGAATAATACTGTCATCATAAAAAAGCAGCTCAGACTATTTTTTCTTGCGCGATTTCCCATAATCCCTCCTTCACTTTATTTTCAGTATTATTTAAACTCGTTCAATAATATTTTGTAAATTACAAATTGTTAGACAATTAACACTATCTATATTATATGATAAATAGTGTTAATACCATTAATATTCAATAATATATCAAACTTTCTATTACTGTCGCATTTTTTGCGTTTTTCCTATTTAAAATCATATATATACCAGAAATCATTTCATTCCATAAAAAAAGCAGTCCTTAAAAGACTGCTTCCTGATATTGAGATTTATGGATAAACGGATTCGAAATCTATGGAGTTGGAATCAGATTATTAAGATCGATGATCTTATAGCCTTCCGGCAATTTGAAAAGATCTTCTGACAGAGGATCTGTATTAAAATCAGTTACTTCCATAATATGTGTTTTACCGCTTCCTGTTGTACTCTCAACTCTCATCGGCATACCATATTCCTCATGGAGCCATATTTTCACCTGATTTTCTGAATTTCGTTCTTTACTTTCCACCACATGACATGAAATTCCATTGACCGTCTCTTTGCCGACATAAGTCATATGCTCATCATCAAAATTCTTGATGATATCATCCATTGTGATGACTTCTCTTTCTTCACTCGCTTCATCACCTAGGGAGATTTTAATGGCAGTTCTGGATTCCGGATCCAAGGTATAGAATGCATCTTCACTGTAGATCATCATGAAGCTCTTGCCCAGAATCTCACTTTCAATCCTCATAAGCCCTTCTTTCATGTACATCTTTGTCACGCCATCCTCATCGCCAAGACCGCTGACCTTCATCTCATAATAGAACTCATCCAGTTCCTTTCCCTTCTCAAAAAGATCTGCCAGCTCTTCGTCGCTTAGTTCTTCCTGTGCCGGCTGTTCCTTTTCTGTTTCAGTGGAACCCGGCGATTCCACTGCCGTAGCAGGTTCTTCGCCCTGAGGGTCTACCGTTTTCTCGTCTCCATTACAGCCCCATAATAGAAGCATGGATATCAGAATCAGTATGCACAGTACGGGTCGTTTCGTTCTTCCATTTACCATTTTTTTCATCATCTATCACCTCAATTGATAAAGAAGCAATTACATCAGACAAAAGAAGAAGCCAATCTCGCTGGTTAACCTGATAACCATGTCTTAGAGCTAAGTATATTGTATCATTGTCAGGTATAGCTTTTATGTACAAAATGTAACATATAATAAATGCATAACAAGAAACAATATTCATATGACACTGGCAATTCAGTGAAATATCCTATCCTGTACACTTCCTTTAAGCACTACCCAGTTAAAATAATGAAATCATCCTTTTTCTGTTATATCCATATTATTAAATAGCTATTACAATTAGTTAAATGAATAGTGTAACTTTAGATCATTTTGTGCATCTAACAGATAGAGACCGGAAGAGGAGGTGAAGATTGAGTGGCGGAATTCTCAGATTTATATGAGAAGCATGTACAGAAAGTCTATCGATTCCTTCTTATGCTGACAGAAAATGAACTTCAGGCTGAAGAGCTGACACAGGAAACCTTTTATAAGGCATTTCTTCATATAGACCGTTTTGAAGGACGAAGCAGCATCTATACCTGGTTGTGTCAGATTGGAAAAAACGAATGGCTCCAGGAATGCAGAAGGAAGAAACCCGTCTCTTTCGAAACTGTCGGAGAAATTGCAACGGAAAACAGACTGGAAGATGATTATCTGCAAAAAAATCAGATTGAGCACGCAAGGTCTGCACTGCTGAAGCTTCATGATCCTTACAAGGAAGTTCTTATTTTAAGGATATATGGAGAACTGCCATTTTCTGAGATTGCGGCTCTTTTCAATTATTCTGAGAGCTGGGCAAAAGTCACTTTCTTTCGAGGCAAGCAGAAATTAAAGAAGGAAATGGAGGAATTGAAATGATCTCTTGTAAAATCATACAGGATCTACTCATATTGTATGCTTCAGATGAATGCTCTGATGATAGTAAGCATATGGTCGAAAATCATCTTGAAACATGCATGGAATGTCAGAATGCATTCGAAACACTGAAGGAACCTGCACTCACCGTCAAAGAAAAATTTTTAGATGTGCGGACAGAAGATTTTAACTTTCGAAAGGGTTTCAAAAAAATAAGAACCCGATGGTTTCTCTCTCTAATCAGTGTACTGCTCATTTTCCCACTTCTCGGAGCGGGAATTCTGGTGAGAAATCAAGCTAAAGGTGAAGGAATAGCATTTACAAATCTTGAGGAGCTCTATGCAACCCGTTCATTCCTTAAAGCTGTTCAAAAAGGTGAGTATGAACGTGCATTCTCGTATATTGATGTTGATAGACTTTATGAATCTGTAACCGGAGATCCGATAGAACACATCGATGACTGGGACAGTAAATACATAGAAGTAGAAATTGATGGCGAACTCTGGTACGTTAATTCTGAAGTGTATCAGAGCGATTATGAGGCATATCTCAAAAGTGGTGATGCAGATGAGTTCTGGGCGGCTATGATGATCTATAACAGTGAACAGAGAAGCACAACGGCAATACCCGAAACCCGATTTGAGAATTCCGCTAAGATCTTTGCGATCCATTCAGGCAGATCCATCCGGGTTGTCGACAAAGATACTGTAGTGCCTGATTATGGTTTTGATTATACCTTGCTCAAGGCAGCAGACGGAAAGATGTTTTATTATCCTACCTACGGCGGATCCTATGATGAGAATGATCCTCAAGTCCTGATAAACGGTTCATTTATTATACCGGCTTCGGTTTATGAGACTTTTATGATCCTAATTGATCAGGAGACCGAGAAAGTTAAGGAAACCGCTGAATATTACAGGAAGATGGGTATATCATCTTATACCGAAATCCTGAAAAAAGATTTTCTCTCGAATATGCAGAATCTCAGAAATCAGGGAATTACAATTTCATCTTTCTCTTTCTCAAATCTCTATAGACACACAGATTCAGGAGAATGGCAGTTTGATATCAGTCTGATCTGCGAACAGGGTAGTTCACGATCCAGTTCCGGTGGAATCATTGTTTTCGCTAAAGACAGGTCTCTCGAAATTTCTGGTGGTTTTTACAAAACCGAATCAGACGCTCTCATCTTGAAAGTGATTGAGCATCTGTCAGTCAATGACTCTCCTATGTTAGAAAACTGAAATTATCTCTGATAATTTTGCTTCTCCACAGACAAAAAGAGGTTTCCCGCATCACACAGGAAACCTCTTTTTTTATGACGTAAACTCCATAAAATGAACGGCGGCGCCGATGAGATTTGCATCTCCTCTGAACACGCAGGGTACAATATCAAGGTCTATCTCCTCTGCTCCTTTACTCTTCAGATACATCTCTGTCTTTTCCTGTAGCCTTATGATGAGATCCGTTCTTTTTGAAAGACCACCGCCTATGATGATCTTATCCGGATTCAGCGCACAGTTCAGATTGAATATGCCACGAGATAGAGCATCAATTAACCTTTCCACATGTGCTTCTGCTAAAGGCTCACCTTCATCAGCTCGGCGGAAGACTTCACTCCCCTCAATATCAGTCTCTCCCATCTCTAAAGCGTAGCGCTTAGCCATTTCCACTGGGCTGCCAAGATTACTCAGGCTGTGTTTCTCGTCAAGAAGCATATAACCGAACTCACCACCAAAAAGATTTCTTCCTCTTTGCAGTGCACGGTTTACGATCACCGCTCCCCCGATTCCAGATCCGATAATCATGAAAATCGCATTCTCCACATCTTTCGCAGCTCCTCTATCAAGTTCTGCAAGAGCGGCACAGTTCGCATCATTCTCAATGGAAACAGGAAGCAGAAACAGCTCCTGAAGTTCCTTTCTTATGGGAAAACCATGTATGTAAGGCACCGCACTATCGCCTCGGATGATGTCATTTTTACTGTCCACTGCACCAGGAGCACTGAAAGCAACCCCTGAAAGCACATATTTCTCATTCATTTCAGAAAATACCGAGTAAAGGTCATTTCTCATTTTTTCCCAGGTCTGTGGCGTTTTAAAGGATCCGACCTCTACGAGACCATCTCCTGTTAAACACCCATATTTAACGCTGGAACCACCGATATCGAACACACAAAGATTCATTGGATTCTCCTTCCTCTAATGCATATTATGGGTTTAGTCAGCAAGTCAACAGATAACATAACTGCCAGGTTAAAAATTCCCGCCTTCCGATCTTCTTCTAAAAAATAAGTTGAATGTTCTTCATAAGCATCCACTATAGTACCAATAAGATTTTCATCTATACTAAATATAGCAAGAAGAATATCTTCCTACAACTATCTGTACATTAATAAATTCTTCAGGAAAGATATTCCATCATCCCGATATTCCGGCATCACCTCCATGGAAAGCGCTCAATAAAGAATTTATACGAGTATATACGAATATATGAATATTCTCAGATCAGGCAAAGAATCCAAACCAGATGTTCATAAGAAAAAAATTCACTTATCCATATCATGAACAGATAAACATACAGTAAACATAAGCTCACTTCCATAAACGGTTTATGAATTCATGAACATCACCATCACAAAGAGGATATTTTATTCTATAATGATGCTACCAGTTCATGCCATCTCCATCAGAATGGACAGCACACAGTGAAAGAGGTCGTATTCTCAGTTATGGCTATGGTGGAGTAAACCGGTACTGGAATATAATAGAATAGCCACGGGAAGAATGTCAGAATTTCGGGTACTGGGCATAGAAACTGAAACCCGTGTGCCTTCTAAGTTATCGTTCATCAGGAAGGTCTACATAAATATCGGTACGTGATTTTAAATATGAATCTGTTCCCTAAAGAATAAACACACCAGGAGGTTTTACAATGGAAAAAATGATACGGTTAAAAGATGGTACGATGATGCCAAAGCTTGGACAAGGCACCTGGTACATGGGTGAGCGCAAGAACCTGCGCCAAGAGGAGATAAATGCTCTTCGCCAAGGCATCGATATGGGCATGACCCTCATCGACACTGCTGAAATGTATGGCGAAGGACTTTCGGAGGAGCTGGTGGGTGAAGCCATAAGAGGATACCACCGGGAAGACCTTTTTCTTGTATCAAAAGTCTATCCTCACAATGCCGGTCGAAAGAACATCTTTGCATCCTGTAGGAGTAGCCTTGAAAGATTGGGCTCCACTTATCTTGATCTGTATCTGCTTCATTGGCGTGGGGGTGTTCATCTGAAAGAAACTGTCCAATGTATGGAGGAGCTTAAGGCGGAAGGTCTGATCAGAAACTGGGGCGTCTCGAACTTCGATACCGACGATATGCATGAGCTTCTATCTGTCCCTCATGGAGATCAGTGTGTGGTGAATCAGGTCCTCTACCATCTGGACTCCAGGGGTATAGAGTATGATCTTCTACCGTTTATGAAAACTAAAGAAATCGCAGTCATGGCCTACTGCCCAATGGCCCATGATCTGAAATCAAGAAGAAGAATCAGTGAAAATTCAGCTGTAAGAGAAATTTCTTTAAAGCACAAAATCACCCCAGAGCAGCTCATGCTGGCTTTTCTTATGGCTCAGGACAGTGTCTGTCCTATCCCTAAAGCTTCCAAACGAGAACATGTGGAAGAGAACGCAGAAACATTGAAGATCAGTCTAACTTCCGACGATCTGGCAGTTTTAGAATCTCATTTCCCTAGACCAAACAGAAAGACTCCATTGGATATGCTTTAATCTTCAGATATATATTGTTCAATCACTTTAAAAGGTTTCACAGTCCAAAACCCATAATGGAAAAGAGCCGTTACAAAACCAGATCACCTGATTTTGTAACGGCTCTTTTTTGGCGGAGAGAGAGGGATTCGAACCCTCGGTACGCGATAAAGCGTACAAAAGTTTTCGAGTCGTTTATCTTGTGCACACTATAGTGGAAATTAAAGGAAGATGGCAGCATAGAGAAGTACCTACAAACCCACTAATTTCAGCGTTTTCTGAACCCGAATACTGAAAGGCCTTGAAAAATCAATAGTTCGAATCAACCCCGATTTTGGCTGCTTTTTTGGAAAAAGGAGAGAATTTGGAGAGAACAAGAGAGATTTAGGAGAGAACAAAGGGCTTTTCTAACTGTTATATATAGAGCTTCAGGATCACCTGCCGTTGACAATCCAATTAAGGAAAAGGTGATTCAATGAAGAAAATAAACAGTAAATACGATTATCTACTCAAGGAATATCCGGCTGTTATTACCAAGGACCAATTCTACCGGATCTGCAACATCAGTAAAAAGACTGCAAAGCATCTTCTGGATAATGGCTTGGTCCCCTGTGTCAACAACGGAAAGAAAACCAGAAAGTACAAACTCAAGATGACCGACGTAATCGAGTATCTTGAAGGCCGGGATATATCTCCTGAGAGCTATATGGCTCCAATTGGATGGTATAAACGAGGACCTACGTACAAGGGACACAATCGGGAACCAAAAGTGTTAACGGAAGAAGAAAGAGCTAAGTTGGCAACGGTCTATTCTCATAGGATGGCCTATTACCCCGACGTTCTTTCCGTCATCGAAGCATCCGAGATTACTGGCTATCATCGAAATTCGGTTGCTAAATGGTGTACCAAGGATCTGATGCAATGTTTCAATATGGGAAACAGGTATCTGATCCCAAAGCCATCTCTCCTGGAATTTATGTTGAGTCCCTACTTTCAGGGCTTGAAATCTAAAATCGACTAGGAAATAAGGAATTGAATAATCAACCGTTTAAAACCGCCACCCTCAAAGGTGACGGTTTTTGTATTGGAGTCTGTAGTATTCTTAAAGTGTATCAGCCGTATCACATTTAGCTGCCAATTCATCATCGATTTTCCAAGACTGATCAATCTCAAAAATAATCAAAATAAATCGCAGTATTCATTTGTTAATCAATAAATTTTTTATCTAAATAGAAAGCACCCTGCTCACATGACAAATTGTCATAGATAGGATGCTTCGTAATGATTATACCGAAAATTCATTGCATTTCTGCTCAAGTAAGTTGAAATCAAAACAAACGGGTCTGATTTTTTGAATCAGAGGTTTAGGATTGTCGGCCTTCAATATTTCATTATAAAGATTATTTGCTGTCCTAATTATCTTTTCTTTTTTATGCCTAATAGCAATGATTTCTTTATTGAGTAGATTCTTATAATTCTGATCTATGCAGTTATCTACATCGATAAGAACTATTTGTGAATCAGGTACCGGAATCATATTATTTAAACATAATATTGCGAGAAGATCACCGCCATCCTCAATTCTTATTGAGGTCAATGAGTCTTTCCAATTCTGATACTTTGGTTTCACTGAAGTAAGGGGAGCATAAAATTTATGGTTGTTTCTATCCATCACAATCCCAACGTACGGTCTTTGCTTGCCTTTATCACTGTTACTCCAGACATGTGATTCAAAATTTCTCAAGTAGTCTGTATATTGATCTGTAACATAATATAGTTTTAACTCTTCAGATGGTTGACTTTGTAGCATTTGAATCCTCCATGAAAAAAGGCAACTAATGAATAGTTGCCTCTTTGTTATTGCTCCCACTCATGGTAGGGATTCACCAATTGTTATCGCTCTCACTTATGGTAGAGACTCACCAAATGTTATCGCTCTCACTTATGGTAGAGACTCACCAAATGTTATAGCTCCCACTTCTGGCAGGGACTCTCCTATCTGTACTCTTATTATATCTCCGTAAGGTGAAAAAGTAAAGTGAAAAATCTTAGCTCACTAATTGCTCACGGCTATGAAAATCAGTATCACCATAATCAATATATGCACATATGGTTCATATAAGCACAATTATACAAAATTATCTCAAAAAAACAAGCAAAAATTATTTTAGGAGGTCAAGAATGAACAAACAACCGATCCCGCCCTACAGGCAAGTCATCCAATTGGCGGAGCAGCAAGGCGAAGCCTTTGCCGAAGTCGTATCTGAATCCTTTGATGATCTGGAAAACCTGGGTGAATTCGCCGATACCCTGTTCTACATGTATTCCATCACAGATGATGAGCAATTCGCTGTTTTGCTTGGAATGATGTACGAGATCATGGGTAGCCAGATGCCTGAAGAAATCGACTGCCATATTGTCATGGTGCAGAGGCCCAGTATTATCTACAGCTGCTTCTTGAGCTCATTCCTCACAGGAATTCTGAATCGGGTCGGAGGTGATCTTCCTTGTCCTGCAATGTGATCGCCATTGTCAATCAGAAAGGTGGAGTCGGCAAGACCACCACCTGCACCAATCTGGGCATAGGATTGGCCACCGAAGGCAAGAAGGTCTTGCTTGTGGATTGCGATCCTCAGGGCAGCTTGACGATCAGTTTGGGTCATTCTCAGCCGGATCAGCTGCCAGTGACACTCTCCTCTGTCTTAGGAAAGACTATGAATGACACAGCACTTTCTACCCAGGAAGGCATCCTACATCATTCTGAAGGTGTGGATCTGATGCCAGCCAATATTGAATTGTCCGGGCTTGAGGTCTCGTTGGTCAATGTGATGAGCCGGGAAAAAATCCTTAAACAGTATCTGGATGGAATCAAATCAGGCTACGACTACATCCTGATGGACTGTATGCCCTCTCTTGGCATGCTGACGGTCAACACCCTGGCCGCCGCAGACAGCGTCCTAATTCCTGTCCAAGCCCAGTATTTGTCCGCTAAAGGCCTGGAGCAGCTGCTTCAAACCATCAACAAAGTCCGCAAGCAAATCAATCCCAAGCTGAAGATCGATGGCATCCTTCTGACTATGGTGGACAACCGGACCAATGACTCCAAGGAAATCAGTGCTCTTCTGCGAGAAACCTACGGAACAAAGCTGAAGGTGTTTGACTCGGCCATCCCCCACTCCGTCCGGGCGGCAGAAACTGCTTCCTATGGGAAAAGTATCTTTGCCCATGATCCCAAGAGTAAAGTGGCAGAAGCCTACAAAAATCTGACGAAGGAGGTGATGAAGCTTGAAACCCAGCGGCAGAAATCTAAATCTGACCTCCTACGATGAGATATTTCAGACTGAAGAAACCAGGATCGAAGCTTTTCAGGAAAAAGTCATCGATATTCCTCTGACGGAGCTGCATCCATTTAAGAATCATCCCTTTAAAGTTACAGATGATGAATCCATGCTGGAGACCGCCGATAGCATCACCAAGCACGGCGTCCTGGTGCCGGTCATCGCACGTCCCCGTGAGGAAGGCGGGTATGAGTTGATCTCCGGGCATCGCCGCAAAAGAGCCAGTGAGCTGGCTGGTAAGGAGACTCTCCCGTGTATTGTACGCAATCTCGACGATGACGCTGCCACCATTATCATGGTTGACAGCAATATTCAGCGTGAGAACATCCTGCC
This sequence comes from Proteiniclasticum sp., assembly GCF_032054185.1. NCBI lineage: Bacteria > Bacillati > Bacillota > Clostridia > Eubacteriales > Clostridiaceae > Proteiniclasticum > Proteiniclasticum sp. The sequence continues at coordinate 16,793 of NZ_DAMBTF010000017.1, read as the reverse complement.
CAGTGAGCGCGCCTTCGCCTATAAATTGAAACTGGATGCAATTAGAAGACAGGCAGGACGGCCCTCGAATAAATCCCGACAAGTTGTCGGGAATTTAGAAAGTGCGGATATTGTAGGGAAAGATGCTGGAGAAAGTGGCCGCCAAGTCCAACGCTATATCCGCTTGACAGAACTTGTCCCCGAGCTGCTCGATATGGTCGATGTCAAGAAGATCGCATTCAATCCTGCAGTTGAGCTATCTTACCTCATGCCTCATGAACAGGTCCAGCTGATGGAAGCCATGGACATGGAGCAGGCCACACCTTCCTTGTCTCAGGCTCAGCGCTTGAAGAAATACAGTCAGGACGGCAAGCTGACCTTTGATGTTATGACCGCCATCATGTCTGAAGAGAAAAAAGGCGAGCCGGACAAGGTCACCCTCACCGGAGAGAAGCTCAAAAAGTATTTTCCTAAATCCTACACGCCCCAGCAGATGGAGGAAACCATTATCAAGCTGCTGGAAGGCTGGTCGCGGAAGCGCCAGCAATCACAGGAACGGTAATTCCCCTCCGAGGTGCTTCGATGAGAAGCGCTTTTTTTATTCAACCGGTCGAAGGGAGGGATGCAGATGGCTGTATTTCGAGTTGAGAAAACGAGGGACTACACCGTTATGGCGAATCATCATCTGAAAAACAAGGATCTGTCGCTGAAGTCCAAAGGGCTTCTATCTCAGATGCTCTCACTCCCGGAAGACTGGGACTACACCCTCAAGGGACTTTCCATGATCAACCGGGAGAGTATCGATGCCATCCGGGAAGCAGTCCGTGAACTGGAACGGGCAGGATACATCGTCCGAACCAGAGAGAGAAATGAGTTTGGTCACCTTAAGGGTACAGACTACACGATTTATGAAAAGCCTCACCTGGCGACAAATTCTACAGAAAACATGGAGCCAATATCGGAGAAGCCAGTATTGGAAAGACCAATGTTGGAAAATCCAATCTTGGATAATCCAGTGTTGGATAATCCAGTGTTGGAAAAACCTACGTTGGGAAATCCAACGCAATTAAATACTAAGAAAACAAATAAAGATCCATTAATGACTAAGCGATTAAGTAAACATCCATCAATCCCTGATCCATCAAGAGAAGCCACGATCGTGAAGGATGAGATGAGATTGGATGCTCAATCCATTAAAGAAACCATCCAGGAGAAAATCGAATACAGGTTTATTGTTCAGCGTTATGACAAAGATCGTCTGGATGAAATCGTGGACCTGATGGTGGAGACCCTTTGTTCCAAGCGAGACTACATCACCGTTGCCGGGGATGAATACCCGGCATCACTGGTCAAGGAACGGCTGCAGCGAATCGACAGCACTCACATCGAATATGTCTTTGAATGCCTGGATAAAAACACCACCTTCATCCGGAATATCAAGAAATATCTGCTGACAACGTTATTCAATGCCCCATCCACCATCGATAGCTATTATACAGCTCTGGTGAAGCATGATCTTTACGGAGCAGGTTCCCACTTTTACGAGGATCTAGGGAGTCTTATTAAGCCCGGCAAATAAGATGGGGTTTATTTTCATGCAATTTTCGCAAATCAAATTAGCACGATAATCAAATTTCAAAGTTTCATCTGGCCAAAAGAAACTGATTCAAAAGTTCATCTTTTCCGAAAGGAGTTACTCAAAATGAAAAGACCTCTCGCCTATATTACGGCTTCCTGGGGCGTTGATCCAACTGAGAATACGGAGATCGCCGCCAAATACAGCAGGAAAGTATTTGATGCTGGCTACAGTCCGATATGTCCAATTCTGATGCTTTCAACTTTCATTGATGACGGCATCCCCCAGGAGCATAAGGACAGACAGGACATTGAGCTCGATTACCTCAGACGCTCCAACGTCCTCGTAGTCTGCGGTTCCCGGATCGACGAAGCCGTGAAAAACGACATTGCCATCGCTGAACGCTATCGAATCCCAGCAACAACCTTAAGCGGAATCCTGACCGTTAAAAGCCACGGTCAGAAGACTCCCAAATAGCATAATTCCTGATTATGCACAAAACATTGGAAAAAAGGAATGTTTCGTGCAATTTCAAAAACAGAAAAGGAGAAGAAATCTATGGACGTATTGATTGTTGAACCTGAAAAAGCGCCGCGTATGGCCAGTATCACCGGTGACCTGAACTCCCTGCAGCAGGTTGTCGGCGGCTACATCGAAGCCGTCTATCCCTATGATGATCCGGTTGCCATTGTCTGTCATGAAGAAGGCAAGCTCATAGGCCTCCCTCTTAACCGAAAACTTGAGGACTACGACATTATCGCAGGAACCTTTATCATCTGTGGGCTTGGCGAAGAGGATTTTGATTCCCTCACACCAGAACTGGCCGAGAAGTACCGCGAGAAATTTGCAGATCCGGAGATTTTCATGAAGATGGGCAACCGCATCGTCGCCATCCCCATCAAGCCCAAGGATGAGCTTTATGTGGCCAAACCAAAGCAGAAGTCCACGGAACCGGAGCTCTAAATCATTCAGAGCTTTACGAGTTTACTTATTTCAAATGCGAGATACGTATTTTGTAATTGAATTCACCTAACCATGAAAGGAGGAGTTTTCATGCAGGAAGAAGTGGAAAACAGGACCGTTGCCCTGGCAGTCAGTACCACCCGAATGACCGGTCGTGTTCTGAAGGCCGCACTCATCAAGCTCTTGGCTGAAATGAAGAAGAGCCGGGACAGTCCGCCGCAGATCCCCCACGGCAAGCAGTCTGTAAAAGAGCTCATCGGTCAGAATGCCGGAGTCTCAAATATTGAGATCACGGATAAAAACATCAAATCCTTTGAACAGGTTGCCAGAAAGTATGGCGTAGACTATGCCCTCAAAAAGGACACTACCGGTGAGAAGCCTAAGTATCTGGTCTTTTTCAAAGCCAGAGATGCCGATGCCCTCACCGCTGCGTTTACAGAATACACGGCGAAGGTCCTCAAGAAGGACAAGCAGCCTTCCATCCTGGAGCAGCTTGTCAAATTCAAAGCGCTTGTTCAAACCAAGGTTATGGACAAGGTAAAAAACAAAGACAAGGAGCTGACGCGATGACAGGAAAAATCAAGCGGATGTTCCTTCTAAACCTCCCCTATGTTCTCATAGCGCTAGGTGCGACCAAGATTGGTGAAGCCTGGCGCTTTTCTGTTGGAGTAGATATTTCTCAGAAGGTACTTCACCTGATGGAGGGTTTTATACTGGCCTTTCATTCCCCCTGGCCAAGCCTGCTCCCACAGGACCTGATCTTGGGCATTGGGATGGCTTGTGGCATCAAGCTCGCAGTCTATGTGAAAGGCAGGAACGCCAAGAAGTACCGTAAAAATATCAAATACGGCTCAGCCCGCTGGGGCAGACCTGAAGACATCAAGCCCTTTATCGATCCAACCTTTCGCAACAACGTCATCCTCACGGAGACGGAGCACCTGACCATGAACAACCGGCCCAAGGACCCAAGGCTCGCACGGAACAAGAATGTCATGGTGGTGGGCGGTTCAGGCTCTGGTAAGACGAGGTTCTGGCTTAAGCCCAATCTCATGCAGTGCCATTCCAGCTACGTGGTCACTGATCCGAAGGGCAGCGTCGTCGTGGAATGCGGTAATCTTCTCTTGCGGGAAGGCTACAAGATCAAGATCCTCAACACCATCAACTTCAGCAAATCCATGCGCTATAACCCCTTTGCCTACATCCGCAGTGAGAAGGATATCCTGAAGCTGGTGACAGCACTTATTGCCAACACCAAGGGTGAAGGCAAGGCCGGTGATGACTTCTGGGTCAAGGCAGAAACCCTGCTCTATACCGCACTCATGGGATATATCCACTATGAAGCACCAGAGAGTGAGCGTAATTTTTCTACTCTCATCGAGCTCATCAATGCTTCCGAGGTCCGTGAGGACAATGAAGACTTTCAGAACCCGGTGGATTTGATGTTTGCCGCTCTGGAGGAACGAGACTCGGAGCATTTTGCCGTTCGGCAGTACAAGAAGTACAAGCTGGCTGCCGGTAAGACTGCCAAATCAATCCTTATCAGCTGCGGGGCCCGTCTAGCGCCTTTTGACATTAAAGAACTCAGAGACCTGACGGCCTATGACGAAATGGAACTGGATGCACTGGGTGATCGGAAAACAGCGCTGTTCATTATCATCAGCGACACGGACGACACCTTCAACTTCCTGGTTTCCATGGCTTATACGCAGCTCTTCAATCTGCTATGCGACAAGGCAGATGACGTCTATGGCGGACGTCTGCCTGTACATGTGCGCTGTCTCATTGATGAGGCGGCGAATATCGGTCAAATTCCCAAGCTGGAAAAGCTGGTAGCCACCATCCGAAGTCGGGAGATCTCGGCTTGCCTGGTGCTGCAGGCTCAATCCCAGCTGAAGGCTCTCTACAAGGATCACTGCGACACCATTATCGGCAATATGGACAGCACGATCTTTCTGGGCGGTAAGGAGCGCACCACATTAAAGGAGCTTTCAGAAACCCTTGGGAAGGAGACCATCGACACCTTTAACACCGGGGAAAGCCGAGGCCGTGAGGTTTCCCACAGTCTGAACTATCAGAAACTCGGAAAGGAGTTGATGAGCATCGACGAACTGGCTGTACTGGATGGTGGAAAATGCATTTTGCAGCTGCGCGGGGTACGGCCATTTCTCTCCAACAAGTACGACATCACGAAGCACCCGAACTACAAGTATCTCTCGGATGCGGACCCGCGAAACGCCTTCAACATCGAAAAGTATCTGTCCACCCGTCTAAAACCCAAACCGGATGAAATCTATGAGGTCTATCACATGGATCTGTCCGCCGAACCCGAAGCCGCCGAATGAGCGGCTTTTTCATCTCAAAATTTAAAATAATGGAGGTCAATCAATGGAATTCTTTAACAGTGCAGTAGATGTACTTCAAACTCTCGTCGTCGCTCTCGGTGCAGGTCTCGCCATCTGGGGCGTCATCAACCTTCTCGAAGGCTATGGTAACGACAACCCCGGTGCCAAATCCCAGGGCATGAAGCAGCTCATGGCGGGTGGCGGTGTCGCCCTGATCGGCATCGTCCTGGTGCCGCTGCTTTCCGGTCTGTTCGGTTAATCGGGTAGAAAGCGATGGAAAGCATACTCGACAAAATCACCGAATGGCTGAAGACGATGCTTGTCGAAGGCATCATCACAAATTTGTCGGGGATGTTTGATAACGTCAACCAGCAGGTTGGCGAAATCGCAGGTCAAGTGGGATTGACGCCGGCGGCATGGAATGCCGGCGTCTTTTCCATGATCCGCAGCCTCTCCGAAAGCGTCATCATCCCCATCGCGGGCGTGATCCTTGCCTTTGTGATGACCTACGAGCTCATCCAAATGGTCATCGACCGGAATAATCTTCATGACATCGATACCTGGATCTTTTTCAAATGGATCTTTAAAACCTTTGTGGCCGTTCTTCTGGTCACCCATACCTTTGATATCGTCATGGGCATCTTCGATATGGCGCAGTCCGTGGTCAACAGCGCTTCCGGCGTCATATCAGCGGACGCCTCGGTGGATCTGGCCACCACAGTGGCAGACCTTCAGACGCGACTGACCGCCATGGAACTGGGACCGCTCTTCGGACTCTGGTTTCAGAGCCTGTTTATCGGCTTTACCATGCAAGCCCTGAGTATCTGTATCTTCCTGGTTATCTATGGCCGCATGATCGAGATTTATCTTGTCACGTCTGTCGGGCCCATCCCCATGGCCACCATGGTCAACCGGGAATGGGGCGGTATGGGACAGAACTATCTTCGCTCCCTCCTGGCCCTGGCATTCCAGGCTTTTCTCATCATGGTCTGTGTCGGTATCTATGCCGTCCTGGTCCAGAACATTGCCACGGAAACCGACATCATCAAGGCCGTATGGACCACACTCGGTTATACCGTTCTGCTCTGTTTCACCCTGTTCAAGACCGGAAGTCTTGCCAAATCCATCTTTAATGCCCATTAAGCGAAAGGAGAAAAGCCTGTGGCATATGTCCCTGTACCCAAGGATCTGACCAAGATCAAGACCAAGGTGATGCTCAATCTCACCAAGCGTCAACTGATTTCATTTGGCAGCGGTGCTCTTCTGGGAGTCCCGCTGTTTTTTCTTGCCAAGCCCCACATGAGTGTCAGCACAGCAGCTCTGCTCATGGTGTTGTCCATGCTGCCCTTTTTCCTGCTGGCCATGTATGAAAGAAACGGTCAGCCCCTGGAAAAGATCCTATATCAGCTCATTCAGAGCCGATTCATCCGACCGAAGAAGCGGCCCTACCAGACCGACAACTTCTATGCCGCCGTAGAGCGGCAAACCAATCTGGACAAGGAGGTAAAAGCGATTGTCCACCAAGAAAACCATCCAAAGAAAACTCAGCCGCGAAGAAAGAAATCGCATTGAAAGCGCCATCGCCAGAGCCAAGCGTGACAGCAATGTTCCGGCAACTGCCCAGCAGACGATCCCATACCTGCGTATGCATCCCGACGGCATCTGCCAGGCAACGGATGCTCTATATACCAAGACCATTCAGTTTCAGGACATCAACTACCAGCTGGCTCAGAACGAGGACAAGACTGCGATTTTTGATGGCTGGTGTGATTTTCTCAACTACTTTGACAGCTCCATTCGCTTTCAGTTCTCTTTCTTGAATCTGAGCGCCAGCATCGAGGAATTCGAGCAGTCCATCCTGATCCCGGATCAGAACGATGACTTTGATGACATCCGCGAAGAATATGCCAATATGCTCCGAGGTCAGCTGGCCAAAGGCAACAACGGCCTGTCCAAGACCAAGTTCATCACCTTTGGCATCGAAGCGGAGAATCTTCGTACGGCCAAGCCCAGGCTGGAACGCATCGAGAATGATCTGCTTAACAGCTTTAAGCGCCTTGGTGTCGCAGCAGATCCTTTGAGCGGCAAAGACCGCCTGAAGCTTTTGCACAGTATCTACCATCTGGACGGTCAGGAGCGATTTCTCTTTGACTGGGACTGGCTGCCATTATCGGGCCTTTCCACCAAGGACTACATTGCACCCTCATCCTTTGATTTTTCCGAGAGCAGGAACTTTCGGATGGGCAGAAAGCATTGCTCCGTTTCATTCCTGCAGATCCTGGCGCCCGAGCTCAACGACCGCATGCTGGCTGATTTTTTGTCCATGGATAACAGCCTGGTGGTGACGCTCCATATCCAGTCCATCGACCAGACCTCCGCTATCAAGACCATCAAGCGAAAGATCACCGATCTGGACCGGATGAAGATCGAAGAACAGAAGAAGGCCGTCCGTTCCGGCTACGACATGGACATCATCCCGTCAGACCTGGCTACCTACGGCGGCGAAGCCAAGAAGCTGCTTCAGGACCTGCAGAGCCACAATGAGCGCATGTTCCTCATGACCTTTCTTATCATGAATACCGCCGACGGCAAACAGACGCTGGACAACAACATCTTTCAGGCTCAGGGCATTGCCCAGAAATATAACTGTCAGTTGGTACGGCTGGACTTCCAGCAGGAATCCGGCCTCAATTCATCCCTCCCCCTTGGCAACAATCAAATCGAGATCCAACGGGGCCTGACCACCTCCAGCACCGCCATTTTTGTGCCTTTCACCACCCAGGAACTGTTCCAGCGTGAAGGTGAGCCACTGTATTACGGTCTCAATGCGCTGTCCAACAACCTGATCATGGTGGACCGGAAAGCTCTGAAGAATCCCAACGGTCTGATCCTGGGCACCCCTGGCAGCGGTAAGTCCTTTTCTGCCAAGAGAGAAATTGCCAATGCCTTTCTCATCACCCAGGACGACATCACCATCTGCGATCCTGAGGGTGAGTATTACCCCCTGGTGGAGCGCCTGCAGGGCCAGGTCATCAAGATCTCACCTACCAGCGGACATTACATCAATCCCATGGACATCAACCTGAACTACTCCGAGGACGAGAGCCCACTGTCCCTGAAATCCGACTTCATTCTCTCCCTGTGTGAGCTCATCGTCGGCGGCAGAGAGGGCCTCCAGCCCATCGAAAAAACCGTCATCGATCGCTGCGTGCGCATGGTGTATCAGGCCTATCTCAATGAGCCCAATCCGGAGAATGTCCCTATTTTAGGAGACCTGCACCGAATCCTTCTGGAACAGCCGGAGAAGGAAGCTCGGCTCATTGCGACTGCGCTGGAAATCTACGTCAGCGGCTCGCTCAATGTCTTCAACCACCGGACCAACGTGAATATCCAGAACCGCCTGGTCTGCTTTGACATCAAGGAACTGGGCAAGCAGCTGAAAAAGCTGGGCATGCTCATCGTTCAGGATCAGGTTTGGGGCCGCGTGACTGCCAACCGTGCCGAAGGCCGAAGTACTCGCTACTACATCGATGAATTCCATCTGCTGCTCAAGGAGGAATAGACCGCCGCTTACTCCGTGGAGATCTGGAAGCGATTCAGAAAGTGGGGCGGTATCCCGACGGGCATCACCCAGAACGTCAAGGACCTGCTGTCCTCCCGGGAAATCGAGAATATCTTCGAAAACAGCGACTTCGTCTACATGCTGAACCAGGCAGGCGGCGACCGCCAGATCCTGGCCAAGCAGCTCAACATCTCACCTCATCAGCTGTCCTATGTCACCCATTCCGGTGAAGGCGAAGGCCTATTATTTTACGGAAATGTGATCCTGCCCTTTGCAGACCGCTTCCCGAAGGATACCGAGCTTTACCGCATCATGACGACGAAGCCAGCTGAGGTCAAGGGGGTGTGAGATGAGCGCCAAAAAAACCAAACGCACCGTCACCCGGCTTCATTTCTCCAAGGAGGAACGCAGCAGCCCGGAGCTTCAAAAAGTCACTCAGGAGGCAGATAAGGCTGCGAATAAGCTGGAGAAAGCAGCAAAAAAGGGCAAGGCAGAATCGCTGGGAACCCACGAGACGAGCATTTCCTTTGCTCCCATGAAAAAACCAGTGAAGCTGCAGTTTGATGAGCTTCAGGTGAAGAAAACACCCTTGGCTTTGAAGTCTGCAGCGGCAGCCTTGCCCGCTGCAGAGGTCCACCGGCAGATCGCCAGATCCGAAGATGACAATGTTGGTGTGGAAGCTGCCCACCGCCTTGAAGGAACCGCTGAAGGCACCGTCCGGACCGCGCAGAATGCGCACCGCTCCCATGCGCTGAAAGCGGAGCGAAAATCCCTGAAGGCGGAGAAGAAACTGGACCAGGCCAACGTCAGCCTGCTTCAAAAACGGGCAGCCAGTGAACAGCCGCTCTTATCGACCAATCCCTTATCCCGCTGGCAGCAAAAGCAGGCCATCAAGAAGGAATACGCTGCTGCCAAAGCAGGAAAAGGTGCGGATACTGTTCAGAAGACGGGCCAAACCACCGTGAAGACCACGAAAAAAGCGAAGGAGGTGCTGGAGAAGGCGGCCGCTTTCGTTGCCCGGCACAGCAAGGTTTTTCTGGGCATTATCGGCATCTTCTTTGTTGTCATGCTGATTTTAAATACCTTTGCCAGCTGCTCCCAGATGGCCGTAGGTGGGCTCAATGCCTTTCTCACGACGTCCTACACCGCATCCGACGAGGACATCACTGCCGCCGACCTGGAGTACACCAGGCTGGAGGGAGAGCTGCAGTATGACCTGCTCAACATCGAACGGGATTATCCCGGCTTTGATGAATACCGCTACACGGTTGATCCCATCGGCCATGATCCTCATGAGCTGATGGCCTACCTGACGGCGAGGTTCGAAGACTTCACCTATGCGGAGGTCGAGGCTGAGCTGAGATCGCTCTTTTCCTCCATGTACAACTTAAGCATCACAGAGACCGTCGAAGTGCGATACCGTACCGAAACCCGTTACCGGACCTATACCGTGACCGATCCGGAAACCGGTGAGATCCAGACCATCCGCGAAAGCTATGAAGTGGAGGTCCCATATAGCTTTTACATCCTGAACATCAACCTGAGCAGCCAGTCCCTGTACTCCGTGGTCTATCCCCGCATGAGCGCCGACCAGCGGGAAATGTATCTCGTGTACATGGATACCAAAGGCAACAAGCAGTATTTCGGCAATCCCTTTACCTTCAATTGGCAAAGCCATGTCACCAGTCTTTACGGCTGGCGGGTCCATCCCATCACGGATCGGCTGCAGATCCACCGTGGGCTCGATCTGGGCGTAGCTTTGGGCACACCGATCCAGTCCATCCATGACGGCGAAGTGGTCCGAGTCGGCTACGATGCCAGCGGCTATGGCAACTATGTGGTCATTGCGGACAAGGACAGCTACCGCAGCACCTATGCCCACTGCTCCAGCATTCTGGTCACAGAAGGCCAAAATATACTTCGGGGACAGACTATCGCCAAGGCCGGAAGCACCGGTGCCAGCACCGGCAGCCATCTGCACCTGGAACTGACGTTAAACGGCCAGTATCTCAATCCCTATTTCTTCATCGAGGGGACTGACCCCTACACCCCGCCAGCCGTCGGTGGCACAAATGGCGCTTACACCGATTACGACATCCCGTCGGATGCGCTGTCAGATCCTACCTTCGCTGCCCTGATCAAGGAAGCTAAAAAGTATCTGGGTTATCCCTATGTTTGGGGAGGCTCCACACCATCGACGTCTTTTGATTGCTCCGGCTTTGTCTGCTGGGTATTCAAAAATTCCGGTGTCTATCCGCTCTCCCGGACTACTGCCCAGGGCATCTTTGACCAGTGCGCCATCATCCCACCCTCGGAGGCCAAGCCAGGCGACATTGTGTTTTTCACCGGCACTTACGACAGTATCGGTCCAGTTTCCCATGTGGCCATCTACGTGGGCGACGGGATGATGATCCACGCCGGAAACCCCATCCAGTACGCCTCCATGAACACCTCGTATTTCCAATCCCATTTTTACGCCTTCGGGCGTTTGCCAAGGAGGTAACCATGAATCCAAAGATCCAAAAACTGACGGAGGAGATCGATAAGATCACCCATCGAATCAAAAGCCTTGAGACCAGACTCATTGAGCTTAAGGCACAAAAGGACGAGCTGGAGAAGACCGAGATCGTCGAAATGGTCCGCAGCGTCTCCGCGACTCCAGAAGAGCTGGCCGCATTCATCAGGGCGTTTCGCGAAACAGGCGGAGCGCCTAATCATTTCAAAACACAGGAGGATAACGTCAATGAAAATGAGTAAGAAATGGCCTCGTGCTTCAGCCCTACTGCTGGTCATGATGCTTTGCCTTTCTGTCTTCTCGGTCCCGGCTTATGCCAAGACCGATGAATCTAAAGCGATCACGGCAAGCTCTGATCCGATAGAGGAAGCTCTGATGCCGACTGCCGAGCCCGCAGCCTCGGAGCCCGTCAAAGAAACTGAACCGGAAGCAGCTGTGCCCCTGACTCCGGAAGGCAATCTGACCATTGTGGATGACCTGGAAGGTGAACAGACCGAGGACAAGCAGTTCATTACGGTCAAAACCAAAGCGGGCAACACCTTCTATCTGATCATCGACCGGGCCGGTAAGGAAAATAACGTCTACTTCCTGAACCTGGTGGATGAAGCAGACCTCAGAGCCCTGATGGAGGAAGACGGCACCCTGGAGCCACTGCCGGGTGAAGGTGCCGTTCCAACCGTTCCCGAGCCGGAACCCGAACCTACACCGGAGCCAGAAACGGAAGTCGAGGAACCCGTACCTGCAAAAATCATGAATCCTTTACCGATCGTCGTGGTCCTTCTGATTCTTCTGGGCGGCGGCGGACTGTGGTACTTCAAGCTGAGAAAGCCCAAGCCAAGCGTCAAGGGAAGCAGCCATCTGGATGAGTACAGCTTTGATGATGACGACTATGAAGAAAAACTGCTAGTTGAAGAGGATCAGGAAGCTTTCGAATCGGAGCGTGATGACGAATGACGCATTTTACGGACAGTCCCTTTGAACGACTGATGAAGCAAAAGCCCCGGCAGCGGCAGGAGAAGCTCTCTCCTGTCTTGCCCAAGACCCATCCCTGCCATGGCTGCAGCTACCTGCAGGGAAACTGCTGTACTGGTGTCTGTTACCGTGAGCTGATCCTCCCCCACAAGAAAAGGAAGGTGGACAAATGAGACTGGTGATCGCAGAAAAACCAAGTGTGGCCCAGTCTATTGCCTCTGTGCTGGGAGCAAACAACCGAAAGGACGGCTATCTGGAAGGAACGGATGTCCTGGTTTCCTGGTGCGTCGGCCATCTTGTGGAACTCTCACCGGCAGATGTCTACGACGAGCGCTTTGGCAAATGGCGCTTCGAGGATCTGCCGATCCTTCCGGAGCCATGGAAATACCAGATACCCAAGGACAAGCAAAAGCAATTCAAAATCCTGAAAAGCCTGCTGGGTGAAGCCCGAGTGACGGAGATCATCTGCGCCACGGATGCCGGACGTGAAGGGGAACTGATCTTCCGTCTGGTCTATCGCCAGGCGGGATGTCAGAAACCGGTGAAGCGCCTATGGATTAGCTCCATGGAGGATCAGGCCATCAGCGAAGGTTTCAAGAAACTAAAGCCCAGCCAGGAATATGATCCGCTCTATCAATCTGCCCTCTGTCGGGCACAGGCGGATTGGCTGATTGGAATCAACGCAACGAGACTCTTTTCTGTTTTGTATCGTCAGACCCTTAATGTTGGACGCGTCATGTCTCCCACGCTGTCCATGATCGTGGATCGCTGGTCCGCCATTCAGGATTTCAGATCCGAGCCATTCTACACCGTTGTACTGAAACTCCCCGGTTTTGAGGCAGCCAGTGAAAAGCTGAAGATCAAGGCCGAGGCTGAAAAACTCCTGGCTCAATGCCATGGAAAGTCCGCCGCAGTCACTGAAGTAAGGACCCAGGAGAAGGCGGAAAAACCGCCTAAGCTCTATGATCTGACCACCCTGCAGCGGGAAGCCAACCGACTTCTTGGCTACACGGCCCAGCAAACGCTGGATTATGCCCAAAGCCTCTATGAAAAAAAGCTCATCACCTATCCCCGAACCGACAGCCGCTACCTGACGGCTGACATGGCGCAGTCCACTGCAGACGTCATTCAGTCAGCACTTTTCCTTTTGCCAGAGAAATTGACGAAGGGATATTCGACGGATCTAAAGCAATTGCTGAATGATTCCAAGGTCAGCGACCATCACGCCATCATCCCGACCCATGCACTGAAGGAAAATATCCTGGAGAGTCTGCCCAAGGGCGAGCAGGAGCTCTTAAAGCTACTGGCTATCCGCCTCATCACAGCTGCTGGAGAAGCTCATCGCTATTCTGAAACGACGGTTGCGCTGGACTGCTCTGGCCAACAATTCACCGCCAAGGGAAAGACGATCCTGCAGTCGGGCTGGAAGTCTGTGGAGGAGCATTATCGCAGCACGATTACCACTCGAAAAACGGAAAAGAAAGCAGAAACCCCGCTGCCCAGACTGGAAAAGGATCAGCACTTTGATTCGGTTTCCGTCCGGCTGGAGGAGGGAAAAACCACCCCGCCCAAGCTGTTTACCGAGGATACGCTGCTCTCTGCCATGGAGAATGCTGGCCTGGAGAACCTTCCAGAGGATGCTGAGCGAAAAGGTCTGGGGACTCCGGCCACACGGGCAGGCATCCTGGAAAAGCTGATCAAGACTGAGCTAGTGGAACGCCACGGCGACAAAAAGCTCAAGACCTTGCAGCCCACCCATAAGGGAGTTGCTCTGGCCACGATCCTGCCGGAGCAGATCAAATCCCCACAGATGACGGCGGAATGGGAGGAAAAGCTGAAGCGCATCGAAAAGGGACAGCTCTCTCCTGAAATCTTCATGACGGAGATCTCTCAGCACCTGAAAGATCTGGTCGGAACCTATCGGGCGGTCTCTGAAGCCCCCGGCGAGCTGGCCTTAAATCCGGAAAGCATCGGTTCCTGCCCCCGTTGCGGAGATCAGGTGCTGGAAGGGGAACGTCGCTTTTTCTGCCAGAACAAAACCTGTACATTCGCTCTGTGGAAAGAGAATCGTTTCTTCAAGGACAAGAAAAAAGTCCTGACTCGCGAGGTAGCTGCTGCTCTTCTTCAGGAAGGCAGCATCCTGATGAAAAACCTGTATTCGCCCAAGACGCAAAAGACCTATGATGCCCGAATCATCATGGAGGATACCGGCGGCAAGTACGTCAATTTCAGGCTGGAATTCTCGCCCGGTGAAACCAAGGATAAGCACAAAACATCGACAAAATCCAAGGAAAGGATGGAAAAATCATGAATGTCAAAGAACGGATCAGGGCTCTCCTCGGCATTGAGGTGAGCACGGATAATCTGCTGGAGCTATGGGAGAATCCGGAGAAATACGTTTCAACGCCGGAAGATGCCGACAAACTGGGAGATCTGTTTCTCTTAGTTGAGATGATGGCCGAGCTGGAGGTGGATAGCGATGAACAACACGGATGAACTTCGCTATGTCCAGGCCTTTGCCCGTATCATCGGCGTCAAGGAGGATGACGCGCTTGAATACGCCCAGAGAAAAGGCATCGGCGCTTTGGTGGAGAATGCCACACAGCTTTTAAGCACGCCAGCTCAGCGGGAAAAGCATCAGGCCTTTCTGGATCTTTACCGCATGAGCAGCGGTATCAACTCGAAAAACCCGGTCATTAATTCACCAGATGCGGCAGCGGCCTTCTTTCGCTCGGTGATGGATCAGGTCCATGACAAAGAAGCCTTTGTCGTGGCCTTCCTCAATACCAAAAACCGCGTCATCGACCATGAGGTCGTATCCCTGGGGACCATCAACAGTTCCATTGTCCATCCCAGAGAGGTCTTCCGAAATGCCATCGTCAATAAGGCTAATGCGGTAATCCTTTGTCATAACCACCCATCCGGTGATCTGACGCCAAGCGCCGAAGACCTCACCGTGACGAAAAGACTGAAGGAAACGGGCAATCTTTTGGGCATCCAGGTGCTGGACCACCTGATCATCAATGGGATCAATCAGCAGGATCACTACTCCTTCCAGGCCCACGGCGTGCTGGAAGCACCCGCAGCTTACGGCCAAAAGGAAGCTGTCAGGGAATCCTCAGCTCAGGCGACATCCGGGAAAAACATCAAGGATGGCCTCAAGGAAATCACGGACAAACTGGAACAAGGCATCCGTGATTTCTTCAGCGGCGACAAATACCAAGACTACCTGCGTACCATGTCAAGGTTCCATCATTATTCCCTGAATAATACGATCCTGATTGCCATACAAAAACCAGATGCCACACTAGTGGCTGGATATAATCGCTGGCAGGATCAGTTCCAGCGCAATGTCCTGAAGGGTGAAAAAGGCATCCGCATCATTGCCCCAGCCCCTGTCAAAACGAAAAAGGAAGTTGAAAAGCTTGATCCTGTTACTCAGAAACCCCTGCGGGATGTCACTGGCAAGACACTGACGGAGGAAGTGGAGATCAAGATCCCCCGTTTCCGGGTCGTCTCTGTCTTTGATGTCTCCCAGACAGACGGGAAGCCCCTTCCCCAGCTGGCGAGTACTTTGACGGGCGATGTCAAGCAATATGATGTCTTCATGGAGGCTCTGAAGCGATCCTCCCCGGTTCCCATCTTCTTTGAAGCCATGTCTGCCAGCACCGACGGCTATTTTAGCCAGGACAGGCAAAAGATTGCCATTCGGGAAGACATGAGCGAGATCCAGACAGTCTCTGCGGCTATCCATGAGATCGCCCACGCCAAGCTTCATAATCTGAAGCCTGACCAGGAAAAGAATCACAGAGAAGATGAGAAAGCACCGGATAAACCCAAGGATCGAAGAACTGAAGAAGTGGAGGCAGAAAGTGTTTCCTTTGCAGTATGCGCCTATTATGGCATTGCAACCGACGAAAACAGCTTTGGTTACATCGCTGCCTGGAGCAAGGACAAGGATCTGCCTGAACTGAAGGCTTCCCTGGAGACCATCAGCAAGACTTCAGCAGAGCTAATCGATGACATCGACCGCCATTTTAAGGAAATCACCCAGGAGCGCGGGATTTCTGCAGCTGACATAGAAAAGCAAAACGAAAAGACGGAGACTGATGAGAATCCTTCTCCTCGCCTGCAGGAGGTGGAATTCCTCACAGGTCCGGATGACACCTATGCCGTCTATCAGCTGAGAAACGATGAGAATCTGCGAAACCATCAATTTGAGAGCCTGTATCACCTGCAGAAGCTTGGTCTGACTGTGGACTATAAGAATTATGATCTGACCTATACCGGTCATTTTGAGGCGGCTTCGGACACAAACGGGACGCTGAACGACATCTATGAAAAGTTCAATGAAGACCGACCCAAGGACTTCACAGGGCATAGCCTATCCATGAGCGATGTCATTGTCTTGAAGCAACACGGTGACTACACGGCTCATTATGTGGATGCCATCGGCTTCAAGGAAGTGCCGGAGTTCATCAAACCCATCAACTCCTTGCGGAGCATCGAGGATACGGTGGAGCAAAATGACAATCAATTTGATGGACTGATCAATAACGTCCCTACCAAAGATTCGGATAAGACCAGAGAGGCTGTCGAAGGTCGTGAAGAGAAAAAGCCACAGAAGGAATCGGTAAAGCAGCGGCTGAAAAAGTCTTCTGAAAAACCAGAGCTCAGCAAAACGCCGCCTCACAAAACTGCAGAAATGGAGAGATAAAGATGGATAGATTCAGTATTGAAGAGCTTAACCTCATGTGTATTTATGATACCGGCACCCGGTCCGGTCTGATTGCAGGACTTGAAAAAATCGACCTGGAGCTTGCCCCTGACGACGCGGAACTCTCCGAACTTATCCAAAGTGCCTTGAAGAAGCTGACGGCCATG